>CAZHJH010000190.1:0-1524 GCA_964533475.1 uncultured Methanosarcinales archaeon | reverse complement strand
GGCTCAACGTAGGGCTTATAACATTTTGATGAAATGTCTGAGCTCCCGGCCTAATATAATTCTGGTATCCTGACTTGCCTGCTTGACCTACCCTACGCGCTGCGTTTCCGCCATATTGCCGTATTCGGTTCCATACCATTCAGAATCCTATTCGATCCGTACTTCGAGTTTGACAATCTCCAGGGGCGAAACAGGGTATACCTCAATGTAGTTCGTCTGCGCCCTGACCCATTCGGATATGTCTCTGGAGTAATAAGGCCTGTCCTGATCGATGTTAAAGCGCCGCCCATTCACAACGATATCAGCATCCTTGTTCTTGCCATCATCAACGAATTCGATATAGAGCACTACAGAGTATCCTTCGCGGAGCACGTCGAGTTCCTCTACAAGGTAAGGCTGCAATCCCGTATCGCACGTTAACTTCGTGTTTGTTTTTGAGCGGTAGCCAAACGGACAGTCATCACATTCCCCGGAAGTGATCGCAGCTTCGCACACGCTGCTTAATCCCGTAACCGGAAGATCATCGCACCAGTAATTATCCTCATTGTCCTCAAAGCAGCAGTCCTCGTCATAGTTAATATCACACCCCTCCGGGCATTCATCATCAGTGTCATCGCCGCATTGCTCTTCGCATGCGTCAGGAGGATTCCCTTTTTCATCTTCATACCCTGTAGGGCATCGTGCGCATTTTGCAGAATCAACAGCAGAGACGCAGCGATCATCCGCGTCATCAGGTTCGAGGTCACACCAATAGGTGTTCGGGGATTCCGCGAAACAACAGTCAATATCCCTGTCCTCGTCACAAAACTCGGGGCAGAGGCCATCCACAACGCCACATTCCACTTTGGATACCACTTCTTCAAATCCAAGGAAGAGTTCAGGGTCCAGCTCAAAGTAGAGGATCTTGGACTTAATCGGTTTTGCTTCAAGGTCAATTCTCACCTGCTCCACAGAGTAGCTCCCTTTGCTTGTCACGAACGTGAGCGTGTTTTGGTCCGGATTCAGGGCGCGTGGTGAGAATGACAGTTTATAGGGGTCATCGCATATGGGAACCGCCGAGAAAATATTCTTGTTATTGAGGAAGATCTCAAGGAGGCCAACGCTGTTAAGGGAAGCGCAGTACGGAATAAATCGCAAAACCGCTTGCTCGAGGTTCTCATAGTCTGATTCAACAATGAAGAATTTGCTTGTGCTTTGCTGCCGTGAAAGGTCTGTGACATCCCCCGTTATCATGATGTTTTCAAGCGCGTATTCGTTTGTCTTCCAGAATGATGCCCCAACGGGAGCAACGGAGAACGTGAGCGCGTTTTGTTTTTTCAATAAGGACTGATCTAATTTAATAGGGTCCGGATTGAGGCTTGTGATCGCATATGCGTAAATCTGTTCTCCGTTAAGCGTAATGGAGAGAATCCCTTTATGTTTCTTTGCGGTGAATGAGAGAAGAGCATTTTCAACGGTTGTGAGGTCATCGGGTGTGAACGTGACCGAAGCTGCAGCGTACTTTGTATTGAAGAGGCCGCTTTT
>CAZHJH010000189.1:1209-1539 GCA_964533475.1 uncultured Methanosarcinales archaeon | reverse complement strand
CTCAATTTACCAATACGCATCCGGTAATACCCTTCAAGACGCCCATGCAGTTTCTTGTTTCTCTGAGGAAAGAGCTCAAGCGATGGAATCCTTGCACGGATTCGGGATTCAAGGGCAGGTTCCTTCAACTTTTTAAGATGTTTAAAAACTGTTGGAGAAGTAGTAACTACATAATTCATAAGACATCACGGAGCTTATGTAAACGCCCCGCTTTGATGTCCTTCCTGCTTTGCGCAAGCATGTGCATTAACTGAGGGTTTCTCGAAAGCTCGAGAGATTCTGGATCAATTTTTTGCTTGGGTTTCATGGATCCACTAATCAAATGCTTTC
>CAZHJH010000189.1:0-1199 GCA_964533475.1 uncultured Methanosarcinales archaeon | reverse complement strand
AATATATAAAATTACTGATCGCGGGGTCATGCGAATTCATAGAAATCTCCGCTTAATACGTGTTGCGTAGAAAAAACCGAAGGAATTTCGTTGCAGGCAGTCTTCCATACGCGAATTAACACTCATCTTCGAAAAGATGCCGACACTATACGAAAAACTCAATAACCAAAATATCGTTCGAGATCGTTCTTCGTGAACTTCACATCTTCCTTGAGAATTTTCATCATTAATCCGCGCTCAAGGTCTTCTCCGGAGTGATATGGTACAAGTGTTGACCTTCCATCAGGATGCTTGAACAGTATATGGCTCCCAGTTTGGCGTACGCGAATAAATCCTTCACGGCCAAGAATGCGTATGAGTTGCCTAGCTTTTAACGCGGGAATTCTCATGCTTTACCTCGAGACGTTGTACGCCGAGGAAGCGCGTTCGAGGCACATTCTCCTCAAGGCAGAGACTGATTGCTTCTTTGATTCGCTTCATGAGCTCTTTCTCAGTCTTCGCCTGGGTATGACATCCTTGGATCTCTAATACTGAACCTATAAGATATCCATCGATGCCACGCTCAATAAGCACGGTAAATTGTTCTGCCATTCCTTCGCGTAAATTCTCGACGACTATATATTCTTTTCGCATGCGTATTTATTTGGTATTAGGCTTCATAAGTCTTCCCCAAAAAAAGACGAAGAAATTACGGAATAATCCGATGTTTTGCATATTTTGCATCTCCCTCTGAAAAGATTTCGATCCATTTACCCTGAATTCGGAAAGGCTTTGCCATAAATACATAAGACACCATAGCGTGACATCATAAGAGCCGGAGAAAAAGCTTAAATACATCCCCCTTTCTGATTTAACGATGAATCTATTCTACGTCACATTCCCAAACAAGAAATCAGCTGAGAAAATATGCGAGAAACTCATACAACAAAAGATCATAGGATGCGCGAATATCTTTCCCATGCAAAGCATGTCCGTTTGGAAAAAGAAATTCGTAAACATCAAAGAGTACGCTGCAATCCTGAAAACGACGGTGTCAGAAAAAACAATGCAAACCGCAATTAAGAAACTTCATCCCTACAAAGTGCCGTGCATTCTCAAAATAGACGTCACGGCAAATAAACCCTATGTTCAATGGATTCAGCAGAACGTTAGCCAGTCTTCATAAGCGGGATTCTTCCCTTTGACAATCGCAAAAAAAG
>CAZHJH010000188.1:0-1543 GCA_964533475.1 uncultured Methanosarcinales archaeon | reverse complement strand
GAGTGTCATATGTGGAGGAGCTCGGACCGATGGGCACTGCCGGTTTCTTGAATCTGTATCCTATAAAGGAGACTACTATCGTGATAAATGGTGATGACATCTTCTACTTCGATTTGCATGAGTTCCTGAAAAGGCATAGGAAAGGAACCACAAAAGGAGGGATTGCAACTCTTGCGCTTACTCAGGTACAGGATCCTTCATCGTTCGGGACTGTGAAGCTTGATGCTGCTGGAGAGCGCATCCTTGAATTTGTAGAGAAAGGCAGGGCTGCCTCGAATTTTGTCAATGTTGGAAACTATATCATGGAACCTGATGTGATGAAATATGTTCCTCAACAACAATTCGTGATGTTCGAGAAAAATATCTTTCCACAACTTGCATTGGCGGGGAAGCTTTTCGCCTACCCATCAAGTGCAAAATGGATCTACGCGAGAGATTTGGCAGATTATAATATGTGGAATTCAAAGAAATCGCTCTAGGTGGAAAGAAAATGGAAAAATGTGTGAAGGATGCAGAAAGGAAAATGAGACCTCGCGCCTCTGACTCAAAATCTATATGGAATAATCACTTAACAAAAAATGACAAAAGATAAAATACAAGACAGCCTGATTGAACAGGAGATGAAGAAGGCGTACATAGACTATGCCATGAGCGTCATAGTCAGTCGCGCGTTGCCAGATGTTGCAGATGGACTTAAACCAGTACAGCGGCGCATCCTATACGCGATGCATCTCATGGGCTTGACGAATGACAAGCCAACGAAGAAGAGCGCGAGGATTGTCGGAGAGACGATGGGTAAGTTCCATCCTCATGGAGACATGGCCATCTATGATGCACTTGCTCGTATGACTCAAGACTTCTCCCTTCGCTATACTCTGATCGAGGGGCAAGGAAACTTCGGGAGCGTTGATGGAGATCCTCCTGCTGCTCAGAGATATACAGAAGCGAAACTTGCGCTGATCGCTGCTGAAATGCTTGCTGATATCGAAAAGGAAACTGTGCCATTCCAGCCGAATTTTGATAATTCTCAGGATGAGCCTCGCGTCCTTCCTGCCAAAATTCCCAACCTTCTGATCAATGGTGCTAGCGGAATCGCGGTAGGGATGGCTACAAATATCCCCCCACACAACCTTTCTGATTCGATAGAAGCGACAACTGCTTACATCAAGGATCCCCAGATAGACATAAAGAAGCTCATCGAGATGATTCAAGGCCCTGATTTTCCCACATCTGGGATAATCTATAAGGATGGACTTGACGAGCTCTACACTACTGGAAGAGGCTCTTTCACCGTGCGTGCAAGGGCATCTGTCGAAGATATCAAGGGTGGAAAGGAAGCCATCATTGTGACTGAAATTCCGTATCAGGTCAACAAATCTACGCTCATAGAGGATATCGCAAATCTTGTTCGGGATAAGAAGTTGAGTGACGTGACAAATATAAGGGATGAATCTGCAAAAGGAAAGATCCGTATTGTGATAGAGTTGAGAAGGGGCTCTGATTCTAACATCGCACTCAATAAGCTTTACAATCTCACGCAGCT
>CAZHJH010000187.1:0-1558 GCA_964533475.1 uncultured Methanosarcinales archaeon | reverse complement strand
TGGGGCTGGGGAGATTCGAACTCCCGACCTCGTGGTCCCGAACCACGCATCATACCAGGCTAGACTACAGCCCCTAATCTTAGGGAAGCTTAACCCCCCTGTCAAGTGGGGCGTAAGCTGCGCTTAGCCCCACGAACAATCACTGATAGACAATGCTTTTAGAATGTTTCGGTCTATTGGGTCGCTAGTGACAGAAGTTCATCGGTGTTCTGGATCCCATGTTCAATCTGGAGGTCATATGCGCGCCGCAGAATAATTCCTATGTGCGGTCCAGGAATGTACCCTCGTGCAATCAAATGCCGTCCCATTAAAACGGGCGGTATCGGATTTTCACCGAACATCTCAAAATACTGCAGCGCCAATCTGCTGGGATCATGCCTGTCTTCAATCGATCTTCCGAGCTTTCCCAGGCCATCCGCTTTGGACACATACGCCATCACATCCAGGCGCACTCTGTTGTGCAGGCGCTTCCACGCGGATTCTTTTGCCTCGCCCCGCGCAAAATCGCCAGGCTGCATGTGATACTGAACGATTTTTGCCACCTGACTATTCAACTCCACTTCGTCCGTGAGTCGTTCCATGAATTTTTTTGCTATTGGTACGCCAGCGATATCATGCCCGGGAGACTTTAAGTCTTCTGTTGTTGTAACTGCCTTGCCCACATCATGCAGCAGCATGCCAAACATATACCCGCGACGCCATTCTTCAGGAACGTACTCCCTCAAAGCGGCCGCGTTGTCCATAACAAGCATAAGATGATTCCAGACGCCTCCCTCGGGATGCCAATCTGGCTTTTGCATTGTTGTTTGGAGGACTTCGAGTTCGGGATAATGAACAATCCAACCACAGTCGACAAGGAAGTTCAATCCCAATGACGGCCGCTGCGCTTTCATGAGCAATTTGACCCATTCTTCAAGGAGCCGCTCTTTAGGCAAGTGGCAGTGCTCATCAATCATGGATTTACACAGCGCAATCGTATCAGGCGCGACAGTTTTTCCTTTTCTTGGAAGGAGCTGCATGATTCTTAATACTCGCAACGGATCCTCTTTGAATTTTTCAGACGTGTGCCTGAGCACTCCATGATTGAGATCCTCTAACCCTCCGAACGGATCGTTCAATATTCCGGTAGAGAGATCATAGAACATGGAGTTTATAGTGAGGTCCCGCCTTTCCGCGGCCTCAAAAGGAGTCAATGTTGGATCAAACTCCATGTCAAAATCTTTATGACCTTGCCCGGTTTTGGTTTCCCTTCTTGGCAGGTTAAAGTCGTATTCGTAACCCGGTGTGCTGAGCTTCACGACGCCAAAGCATTTTCCCACATAGTTCGCGTTGCCATGCCTATTGAGAATGTCAATCAACGTATCCAGTGCAATTCCGCACACTTCGACGTCCCAATCCTTAACATCGCGGCCCTGAATCGCGCCAAGGACGGCCCCGCCTACGAGGAATGCCTTGCCCCCCGCATTCACAAGGTCTTTCACAACAGCGTCCAAGGTAGCGGGTATTTCAAGCATGCATTTTCGTGTCCTCGTCCTATTTAAAAGAATTCATATACTAG
>CAZHJH010000186.1:0-1601 GCA_964533475.1 uncultured Methanosarcinales archaeon | reverse complement strand
TATGATTGTTGACAGGTTTGATGGCAAACCACAGGAGCGTGTTGAAGAACCAAAGATCAAGCAGAAGATTGACGCGATCATCAGAGGCATCAGGCATATGCCGGATATTCAAGGCAGAGCAGCACAGCCAAAATATGTGATAGGCCTTAGCGGAGGGGTGGACAGCGCGGTTGTGGCGTCACTGCTTACGCTTGCTGTAGGCAAGGACAGAGTGCTTGCAGTGAATATGCCCACACGCTTTAACTCCGACAAGACAAAAAACGCCGCAGCGTATGTTGCTCAGGCACTTGATATTCCATACATACAGATTCCGATTGAACAGCTTACTGAGCACATTGCAGAAGTATTAGAAACGCATAATCCAAATCCTCTCGTGCAGCTTTCAACGCTACACCATGAAAACATACAGGCAAAAGTGCGCGGCACAGATATTCTCTCCAACGTTGCCGCGATGCACGGCGCTTTGTTCACAAACAACGGCAACAAGCTCGAGACCGCGCTCGGATATGCGACGCTCTATGGTGATGTTGGGGGTGCGCTTGCTGTGATTGGTGATCTCACAAAATCAGAAGTGTTTGAAGCCGCGCGGTATCTGAATGAGTCTGTATTTCAGCGTGAAGTTATTCCCAAAGTCCTGCTTCCAGACCAGTTATTCAGATTTAGGAAAGACCAGATCCAGCCAAGCGCAGAGCTCAAGGAGGATCAAGTAGATCCGATGAAGTTTGGCTATCATGATGCGATGCTTGAGGCACTAATGGACTACAGGAAAAAAACTCCATCAGACTTTATGCGATGGTACCAGGAGGGAACGCTGCATGAGCACCTTGGCATCGACATTGCGCTTATGCAGCGCTATGGGCTTGAGGATCCAAGAGCATTTGTGCAGGACCTCGAATGGTTCATGAAGCTCCTCCGTCAAAGCGTGTTCAAGAGGGTACAGAGTCCTCCAATCATCATCACGAGCAAAACCGCATTCGGTTATGACCTGAGGGAAAGCCAGCTGCCATACGCGAAATCGAGGCTGTATGAGCGGTTGAGACAGGAAGTCCTCAGCATGAAGGAATACAAACCCGGTGGTGAAACTGTGGACAACGCTTTTCAGCACGAAATTAGTGTAATCAGTACATTAAGGTGATCGCATGCAATTCCCAAAACAACGCAACCCCTACCCAACAACGGATATCGTCATCGAGTACAGCCAAAACGGAAGGGAGGGAATTGTCCTCATCGAACGAAAGAATTTCCCTCATGGCATCGCGCTCCCCGGAGGTTTCTATGAGTGGGGCCTCACTCCAGAAGAAAACGCTATCAAGGAAGCAAAAGAGGAAACGGGTCTGGACATCATGATCGAAGACCCCTTGCATCCCCTGTGCGTGCGCGGAAGCCCAACAAGAGATCCTCGCGGACATATGCTCAGCCTTGCGTACATAGCTCAAGGGAGAGGGATTTTGAGAGCGGGCGATGACGCAAAAGCGGCAAAGCTCTATTCAATTCCAGAAGTCCTGCGCATCATCGATGAGCGCAGGCTCGTGTTCGATCATGAGGAGATCGTGAAGGAATATCTCCGGAAAAGAGGTTATCTCTAATGCCAGCGTTCGGAA
>CAZHJH010000185.1:0-1607 GCA_964533475.1 uncultured Methanosarcinales archaeon | reverse complement strand
TCAAAAATAGAAATCTGTGAGCCCGTTAAAATAATGGGTTTTCCAAACTCTTGTAGCATGTATGTAAGCGCGGCAGCTGTATCAACCATCGTGTCAGTACCATGAACAACAACAAATCCATCATACTGAGAATGAGCATCGAATAATCGTTGTGCGAGATCGATCCTCTGCTCCGTGAGCATATTCGTGCTGTCGATATTCGCAGGCCGAATAACAGTGATATCCGCAATGTCATGAATACCGGGAACACGATCTAAATAATCTCTTGGAGAAGGCCGTAAAACCCCATCAGAACCTCGTTCTTGTCCAATCGTTCCTCCCGTCTGAATCATAAGCACTTTTGGTTTTGTCATGCAAATCTCTAACTCCTGGTTAGACAAAAAAACTCTAATATATAAAACTTACTATTATTTACTACTATGCAGTAATTATAACATGGAAAATATCCACGCCGGATTAAGAACAGATTAAAAAGGAAGAAGAGACGGCACGAGAACGAAATTAATTCTCCAACACCATCCTATACCGTGCTTTTCCTTTTCTTGTTCTGTCTAATGCTATGTTGCAGTCTTTCATGGGCACGAGTTCAATCATGGGCTTAATGTTGTGTTCAGCCGCAAAAGTGAGCATCTCCTTAATCTGCTTTGGACTTCCAATGACACTTCCGCAGACTGTCTTCTGGTCTACAACGAGCGGCGACGCAGGAATCTCAAGCGTTCCGGGAGCCGCTCCCACCTGGCAAAATACTCCATTCTTTTTCAGCAGAGGAAGGTACACATTAAAGTCAACGGATGCTGGAATAGTGGAGAGCAGGAAGTCAAATGATCCAGTCATGCTTTTAAGCGCTTCTGGACTTTTTGCGTTCAGAAGTTTCACAACTCCAAATTTCTTGACTTCAGCTTCTTTGTCGAGCGAAGAGGAGATGGCATACACCTTGCAGCCCATCGCCTTTGCGAAGAGCAGCGCCATGTGGCCAAGGCCTCCAATGCCAATAATGCCAACGGTCATTCCTGATTTAGCGTATCTGTTCAAAGGGCTATACACGGTTATGCCTCCGCAAAGAAGGGGCGCCGTGCTTGCTGACTCAAGGTGCTCTGGAAGCTTAAACACAAAACGCTCGTGCGCCGTAACTTGGTCAGCAAAGCCTCCGAAATGGCCCATGCATGTCGCTGCGCTTTTTCCGCAGAGATTCTCTTGTCCGGCAGCGCAATACTCACAATCAAGACAGCTTCCGCACTGCCATCCAACTGCTACGCGATCCCCTTTTCTCACTGATTTCACGCCAGGCCCAACCTCAGCGACAGCTCCCACAATCTCATGTCCGGGAACAACGGGGAAAAAATTATCACCCCAGTCTCCATCCACGATATGAACATCGCTGTGGCAGATCCCGCAATGGCTGATCGTAATCAGAACATCATGCTCTTCAAGCTTGGAATTGTATGTGAAGGGCCCAAGCTGAGATTTTGGCTGTTTGGCAGCATATGCAGTAATCATAGTTTCACCCCGTCAGCACAGTGGTTTCTCTTATTTATATGCTTTATGGAGTTCTGCGAGTCAACATTTTTATATACTCTTTCTCTTCCTGATTCCATCATGCCCAAACC
>CAZHJH010000184.1:0-1623 GCA_964533475.1 uncultured Methanosarcinales archaeon | reverse complement strand
GTGATCTCACTTGCGCATATAAAATTGATGAAATCAGGGGCAATCATTGCTAATTCCGGACATTTCAATGTGGAAGTGGCAGTTGATGAATTAGAGAAGTTTGCTATCAAGAAACGAATAATGAGAACGTATGTGGATGAATACACATTACCCGACAAATCAGTCCGGTATGTCCTTGCACAAGGAAGACTCATTAATCTGGCAGCAGCCGAAGGACATCCTGCAGAAGTTATGGATATGAGTTTCGCAAATCAGGCACTCGCAGCAGAGTTTTTTGTAAAAAATAAGCAAAAATTAGAGGTGAAAGTCTACACCATTTCAAAAGAGATGGATCACGAAATCGCGCGGTTAAAATTAGTCGCAATGGGAATTAAATTTGACGTTCTTACAAAAGAGCAGAAAAACTATTTAGGCAGTTGGCAGGAAGGTACCTGAGCATATGATCACCCCAAAAACATTATCTGACCGGTTAGCTCGTGTCCCTGCTTCTCCGATCCGGAAGCTCGTTCCGTATGCAAATGAAGCGAAAAAAGAAGGCGTGTATGTGTACCATCTCAATATCGGGGATCCTGACATCAAAACTCCGGATGTAATGCTTGACGTACTCCATTCGTGGGACAAAAATCCTATTGCGTATAGTCAATCACATGGAGAACCTGCTCTTCTTGATGCAATCGATTGGTATTATCAGCATTGCGGATATTCCTTTATAACGCCTAAAAATATTCAGATTACGACCGGCGGATCGGAAGCGATTTCCATGGCTCTTTTTAGCGTTGCAAATTGCTGGGATGAGGTCATTGTTTTTGAACCGTTGTATGCAAATTACAATTCGTATGCTGCCATCAATCAGGTACAATTTATTCCCGTTGAAACGACGATTGCCAATGGATTTCATCTTCCTGAAAGAAATGACATTGTGAAAAAGATAACAAAGAGAACAAAGGCAATGCTCATTTGCACGCCGAATAACCCAACGGGAACGGTGTACACAAAAGAAGAGATGGATATGCTGGTTGCAATTGCAAAAAAGTATGGAATATTTCTTCTTTCCGATGAAGTGTACCGGGAATTTGTGTATGACGGCATGAAGCACGTATCGCTTCTCTCTTATATGCAGGAGATTCCCGAACAGGCGATAGTGCTGGATAGTTTATCTAAACGGTATAGTTTGTGCGGAGCCCGCGTGGGGATGATTGTGAGTTTAAACAGCGATCTTATGCATGGAGTCCTGAGGATTGCGCAGGGAAAGCTGTCGAGCGGTTTAGTTGATCAGCTCATGGCGTCAAAACTTACGAAAGTAGAGGATAGCTATATAGAAAGCGTTCAGAAAGAATATGAAAACAGGAGAGATGTTCTCTATGAAGGACTCAAAACGATTCCGGGACTGATTATTCCCAAACCAGAAGGAGCGTTTTATACCATTGTTAAACTGCCCGTCGACGATGCCGAGGATTTTGCAAAATATCTTCTTACGACGTTTCGTGATAACAATGAAACCGTCATGGTAGCGCCAGCAACAGGATTTTATGCAAATCCTGGGAAGGGGAAAAACGAAATCCGTATTGCCTATGTACTTAATATCGAATCATTAAAACGAAGTATCGAAATTCTCAAAAAAGC
>CAZHJH010000183.1:0-1655 GCA_964533475.1 uncultured Methanosarcinales archaeon | reverse complement strand
GAAAGCGCATGTCAACAATAAAGAAATCTCCATTCAGGACATGCACACATACTATATCGCGGATGAGTCAAAGGACTTTCACACAAGCGACGGTTTTATCACAGCTGCTGATCTGAAAAAGAAAGATGGCTCCACAGTAAAGTCAAACAAAGGCCGTGAATTCATCATCCTCACCGCTTCTTTCATGGACGCATTCCAGAAAATTGCGAGAGCTCCCCAAATCATCCCATTGAAGGACGTTGGAAGCATCATCACGTTCACAGGTATTAACAAAGACAGCAAAGTTGTGGATGCGGGCGCCGGCTCAGGCGGATTAGCATGCGTATTAGCGCATCTATGCAAAGAAGTCACCACTTATGAAATCCGGGATGATTTTCTTAAAGTCGCGGAAAAAAACAAAGCAGATTTGGGGCTCAAAAACCTTAAAATCAAGCATAAAGACGTTACCCAAGGTATTGATGAAAAGAATGTTGATCTTGTAACGTTAGACCTTCCCGCTCCATGGCTTGCGGTCGCGCATGCCGTGAAAGCATTAGCGGTTGGCGGCTATCTTGTCTCATACAGCCCAACGATCCCGCAAGTAGCAGACACAGTGAACGAGATCAATAAGGCTCCAGAGCTTCTTTTCTTGAAAACAATTGAGATCACAGAGCGTGAATGGGACGTTGATGACAGGAAAATCAGGCCAAAAACGCAGACGATCGGCCATTCAGGATTCCTAACCTTTGCAAGGAAGATCCGCGCATGAGCATAAAATCACTGCTTGCAATCATCGTAGCCATCCTTCTCATTGCTAATCTGGTCGTCTTTGCCCTCGGAAAAATCTCTCCGCTGCTCTTCTGGGTCATCATTATCCTTGGCGCTATTGCAGCCTGGTGGGTCATCCCAAAACTCCCATGAAAAAGGAAGTCAGAGTCTTAGGCATCGACGACGCACCGTTTGACAAATTCAAAGACCGCTATACCGAAATCGTAGGAGTCATGTACCGCGGCGGTTCTTTCTTAGATGGCGTTGTCAGCACAAAAATCAGAGTGGATGGAAAAAACGCGACAATGAAGATCATTGACATGATTAACAAGTCAAAGTTCAAGCCCCAGCTCCAGTACATCATGTTTGGAGGCATTGCCGTGGGCGGCTTTAATGTGCTCGATATTGCAGAAATCCATAAAAAAACAAAAATCCCCGTCATGGTCGTCATTCGAAGGAATCCAAACATCAAGCGCATTCACGATGTGCTCATCCACCTCAAAAAGGAAGACCGCTTTCCTGTAATCCAACGCGCAGGGCCCGTGATCCCGTTAGGAGAGCTCTATGTGCAGTATAAAGGAATGACGCATGAGGAGGCAAGAAAACTCCTGAAAATCACATGCACCCACGCAAAGTTTCCGGAACCATTGAGAGTAGCCCATATTATTGCTTCAGGCATAAAGCGTGGAGAGAGTAAAGGGCAGGCGTAACCTAATAGCGTGGTAAATATTCTTTGCCTTTGCCATAATAAATCCGAATAAGCCCCGTTTATCCACAATATTTTCTGACTTTTCGAAACATTAGCGAAACCCTCGGCAGCGCTCCGAATATTTCTCCGATGCTCATTTTAAGGAGTAAAATCATGATTTTACAATCAAATTTGAGGTGATATGATGAAACACACAATA
>CAZHJH010000182.1:0-1684 GCA_964533475.1 uncultured Methanosarcinales archaeon | reverse complement strand
GAGATCCGCATTTTTTATGACGGCGAAGACTTCTTTGACGCTCAGCTTTCCCGCGAGATTTGTTGACTTCCGTTTCAACCCCTTTTGGATAGTGTTTACCAACGAAGCTTCTTGGTGCGTTCCCATGAGGATAATGCTGCCGTTTTTTGGAAGGCGATTAATAAGATCTACATACCTCTCAGAAGGCCACATCCTTGACTTACTCGATTCAGCGGCACCGGGGGCGATGATGATTGTTTGTCCTTTAGGCATTCGCCTTCGCATTTTTGATTCAACAGACTTTTCTATTTTTGGGGCAATGAGACCCCCAATCCTTGGCTGCTGTTTGAGCACACGAATAAGATCCATGTGCGTTTCCGTAATATGCTGCCGATCATTGTAAGGGATTGACCGGGAATACAACCTTGAACGGGGCTGATTCGCATAGCCAATTGATGGCGCACTACTCCACGCAATCAGCGTCGAGACATTTAAATACTCCTCAAAATCAATCACAAGATCGTATGCTCTTTGGTTTTTCAGAATAAAGCCAAGAATCGTGAATGGTTCCGTCCGAATAACATGAATTCCATGAATGAACGATTGTCCCTCATACACATCTTTCACGCGGTCCGTGCACAGCACGTCAACCTTCGCCTTTGGAAATGACTTTTTCAGGCGCTCAATAGCGGGCAATGTGAGCAGCGTTTCCCCAATACCCCACAGCTGAATGCAAAGAATCGCTTTTGGGTTTTTGGGAATCGCAGTTTTTGGCCTTAGAAGCATTCGAACGAGAATGCCGCCAAAGATTCGATCAACCGCTTTGATCAGAGGAACGCTCATCTACGTATGAGGCGGATTGGTGCATAAAAACCTTTACTTTTTCTTCTTCTGCACCTTCTCTAGAGCGAGATTCCGCACAATAGCGTCAATCTGGCGCTGGCTCGTCCTCACAAGTGTGTACATATAGAATATAATCATCGCGAGGAAGAAAAACCCGAAAATGATGAGCATGTCCATAGTTCTCTGGACGCGGAAGACATACCAGGACATTGCATTCAGGACTTGGGGAAACAGGCTCAGGGCAATTAATGCGATCCATACCATAAGCCAAAACACGGCTTCCTTCATCGTGAACTCTTTTCTCTTGATGTACACATAGGAATAATACAACATGAACAACCCTACAAACACCCCGATCAGCTGAATGCCTTGAATCATCCTCTCAACCTCCATGCAAGCATATTCAAAACAATTTTAATCCCGTCAACAACCGTTGTTCCCTTGTACTTGTCATCATAAATCGTTTTTGTGGATACCTCAGCGTACGTGAGATGGTGCGCACCCACATTCGCTACGATCTCAGACTCCACGCTGTATCCGGAAACGGTCCATTCAATCTTTTCATATACTTCGGCATTAAACGCGCGGTATCCGCACAGGATATCCCGCAGACGAATACCGAACAGGAGGCGCGCCGTATGATTGATTAAAATATTTCCAATCCTGAACACGAGCGGCATATCGCGATTGAACGTGCGATACCCAAACACAATATCATGGCCTTTCAATGCCCCGATAAACTTTGGAATATCTCGTGTATCATGCTGGCCGTCGCTATCAATAAAAACAATCTGATCAGCGCCTTGCGCAAGCGCGTATTCACAGCCCGTTTTCAGCGCGGCGCCCTTTCCCAAGTTAATGA
>CAZHJH010000181.1:0-1687 GCA_964533475.1 uncultured Methanosarcinales archaeon | reverse complement strand
TGCTCATCGTTGGAGTTATGTTTCTCGCAGAGCTATTGTTCGTATTCTCGCTTGACAAACCCGCTCCAGAGCCCAGGCGGCAGCAGGACATCGTCTTTCTAGTAAATGAAAATGTTCCAGAGCCGCTGCCGGAAGCGAATTTAACCGAGCAGCCAGAAATACCAGAGACTCCTCAAGGATTCGCAGCCCTCGGCAATGTGTTTAATGTCGAGGAATTTATTATGCTGTCCGGCGTTGAGGAAGAATCCAAGGAGAATATTCGCCTCTTCGCGCAGGATGCCGTGAATTTTGGCACGAATCTCGGCCCATTTCTCGTGAAGTTTGACAAGAGCGCGGGAACAATTCTCTCAATAGAGGAAGGATACGACAGCAAGTATCCAACAATAACGATAACCGGAGATCTTAAGAAATTCCTCTATGACTTTCAAAAAGCCAACGCGCGCTCCTCGTATCAAAACCTTTATGCAAGAATGCAATGCCCGCCATCCCTATACCCTAAGTGCTGGGATATTGCGAAAAAGTATGTCTAATATGAAAAAGCTCACTAATCGGGAGAAGAAATCAAGGATCGTGGACGCAGTATGCCGAGCGGAGCGAGATGTCTATACCGTACTCGGGCTGTCAATTCCGGCAGAGTCGCCAAACATGCTCTTTGTTACAGATATTCAAAACATGTCAGCCGCATTATATATAGCATGTCACACCGTTCAAAATACTAGAATTGAAGATACTTATGTTTTGTCTCTTGATCTTTTGGAGATGGATCCTTCTCCGGCCCTCTTGACAAATACGGCCTGTATGAGGCTTGCAAGCTGGGAAGCTGCGCATCAAAGGAACCTCTCGCTCACGGGTCTTGACGATGCTTGTGCGGCATTTCTTGAAGAAAGAAGGAAGAGATATGGGAAACGTACAGCAGAAATGTATAGGGGCATCATGCTCGCCTCGTACTATAGCCTATCATACTCAGCGCAGATCATCATAGATGGACAAAACAGTGTTTGGGACATGGAAGGAAATGACTTCACCAAGTGTGGGCGGTCATTTTTAAATCTCCTATTAAAGAAAAAAGGGGGTGGTGCAAAATTAGTTGAGCTTATGGAGAAGTTAGATCCTGATGTTACTGCATCGCAAGTGATGGGATACGCTGCGGCATTGCGCATTACCAAGCTGCCTGATCCAATTCAATTTCTTCGTGATCAGATCATTGACTCAGGAATACTCTCTGGAGCACGAGTGATGGATCCCGCGGTACGTTATACCCTGATCCACAGGGCAATTGACAACTATCGTTAGCATCATGTCCGGATGCAATTTCTATCAGGCAACATTTAAAAACAGCGCAAAGATCACACCTCGTATTCGCGGGGATGCCGGCAAAAAAAATCCGTGGGATTTTTAAGCCGTCACCCCTCCAGTCGCTAACGCTCCTTGCGGGGATGCCGGTGATAAAAAACATGGTTTTTTATAACCGTCCACCCGCTCACATTCGTTCGCGGGGATGCCGGAGTGGCCAAACGGGACAGTGTTTGAGTTAAACTCAAGCGTCCATACTCAAGTTATTGAGTGATGAGGAATCCCATCCGATGATTAGCTCAATGGGCCATCTGTTGGCTTAGTGCCTTCGGGGGTTCGAATCCTCCTCCCCGCAATTTTTTAAAAAAAATTGAGTAAAAGAAGAGGGTTGCCC
>CAZHJH010000180.1:0-1690 GCA_964533475.1 uncultured Methanosarcinales archaeon | reverse complement strand
TGGAACGGTCCAGAAGGGATCCCACTTCGTATGACCATGAATCTTGATAAGCCGTTTCTTCCTGCTGGGATGCTTGTAGCGTGCCATGGTTACTCTTCCGTTTGTGGTGCTATGGGCGCTTCAGGTGCTTTCGGTTGCTCAGGTTCCGGCGCCTTTGGCTTTTGCCGCTCAACATGATGTTCTGGCGCTTTTGATTTATGCTGCGGTTCGTCCGTTGGCTTTTCCTTCACATGCTCCTTCGGCTTATCCTGAACATGTGGTCTTATTGGTGCTGGCCTTGGAGCGGCTTCAATCAATGATTTCGCAGCTCTCGTCAAGAGGGCAACTCCTTTGCCTGTAGCGATTCTGCCCTTTCTCGGAGCAGTCTTTTCTGTTTTTGCAAGTAAGCCCGCGGCTTCGAGCTGCTGAAGTATCTTGCGCACGACGCTTCCTGAACCGCGATAGAAATGCTCTTTTTTATGGCCTCTGTTTTTCTTACCGCCATACACCCTGCGGAGCCAATTTGAGCCTAATGGGCCGTGCCTGTAGACTTTTCTCAAGATCGAAGCGGCGCGGACAGACCACCAATCTTCTCTAACAGGAGCGCGCTGCTTGCTGTGGCCTGTCTTCGCGAATGTTGCCCATTCCGGAGCTTTCATCTGCGGCATACCTTTAATCTCTTTTGCAGCAGTCTCAATAAGCTCAGTCGGGTCTACATCGTAAATGTTGTATTGTTTCATTGTGGCATGCCTTGCGGCATTAGAGACGCTACAGGTAGCGTTGATAGCGTGTAGGGAGTCCAAGAGCGTTTATAAATATTGCGGTTAAGATGTTTACTACTAATTAATGGTTAATAATCGAAAGGTATAAATAATCTGCTGTATACTCTTTCCTCAATGAAGCCGATTGAAAACATTTCCCATCTCCCCACGGGAGAAGGAATGCGCTTTCCCATACTTCTTGCTGCGGACTTGCATGGTGTTGAACGCCATTATGAGCTTCTCGCGGCATATGCCCAATATGCCAAACCAAAAGCGATTATCATTGCCGGAGACATTACTCCTTCTGTCGATGATTGTATAGTGCCGAGCGTACAGCGAACCTTTCTTGAGCATCGCCTTATTCCTCTGCTCGCTCCAATTAAGGATCATGATCCAGCAACAGGAATTTACCTGATTTTAGGAAATGATGACTGCAGCAGCAACAATGACCTTTTTGAAAAACCAAATGAAGTGTATACGGCAATCCACGGTCGAAGGGTGCCGCTTAACTCAGACTTTGACATTGCAGGATATAGCTTTGTCCCCATCACTCCTTTTGATGTGAAAGATTTTGAGAAGTTTGACTTATCAACCGTTGATGACAGAGTTAGACCAGCCTATGAGCGGCTCATGAAACAATGGAAGCTTAAGGGATCACGAAGCTCGGCCTCAGGATTTGAAGAGGTTTTGCTCTCTCCGGAGATGGGAGCAATAGATTCCATTCAGCATGACCTTATGTCTGAACTGTATGCAAAATCGCCAGATAGAACCATTTATGTGATTCACTCGCCTCCACATGGATCTGCACTGGATGTAACGCTTAATAAAGATCGCGAAAAAATCCATGTTGGAAGCATCGCTGTCAGGGAATTCATAGAAAAGAGACAGCCCTATGTTACCGTTCATGGCCACATCCATGAAACTGTTATGCTAACAGGAGCGTTTGAGCA
>CAZHJH010000179.1:0-1755 GCA_964533475.1 uncultured Methanosarcinales archaeon | reverse complement strand
AACGGCGGAGTAGCGGCGATAGGCGTTGGCGCGTCAGACACCGCGAACAAAGTGGAAGAAGCCGTTAAGGGAGCATTGGCGAATCCCTTATTAGACATCAATTACAAAGGCGCAACAGGCGCGCTCATCCACATCGAAGGAGGATCAGACATGACCCTTGACGAAGTGGCGCGCATCGGTGAGCTCGTAACAGAAAGCCTGGATGAAGACGCAAACGTCATCTGGGGAGCCCGCATTAGCGAGGACATGAAGGGAAAAGTCACGGTCATGACGATCATGACGGGTGTCAAGAGCCCATGGATCCTCGGCAAAGTGGACCAGAGCGAACGAAAGAGGGAAGCGCACCGCATGAGCAAAGAGCTGGGAATATCGCTGCTGTGAGATGAAGCTAATGGAAGCAGACCACCCGACCATCAAAAAGATGGTCAACACGATCGTTGAAGAGAACAGGAAAGTATTCTCTCGAGTAGAGAAGCCTGAGACCTTCAAGCGAATGATACCGCTCCTCATGGAGAAAGGCCTGGAAAACATTAACTTGTCGATGTTTAGCGAGACGACACGCGCAGAGCTGCTCAACGTATTAGGGGCAGAGTACTTCAGGCGGGGAGATCAACGAAGAGCAATCAAGGCATTCGTCCTTTCGGGAAACCAAGAAAAACTCGTTGAGATCGGAGATGAGTACGCAAAGATCGGATTATTTAGTGATGCCATCGAAGCGTACAGGCTCTCAAATAACATCGAGAAGCTCACGAAAGTAGGCGATAAATGCTTAGAGGAGGGAAAACTCTTCGACGCCGTCCGAGCGTACATTTTAATCAACGACAAAGAACGACTGATACGCGTAGGAAACGAGTGCATGGCGAAAGAGAAATGGGATTACGCATACGAGGTGTTCAGCGCGCTTGGCAATATAGACAAGCTTATTGAGCTGGGCCAAGCATGCCTGAAAGACAGACAAATCGGCTATGCACTCAAGGCCTTTGAGAAAGCGGACAGCACAGACCATTTGAACTTGCTCGGAGAGGCATGCCTGAAAGAGGGATTAGTCTCCGTTGCGATGCAGGCGTATACCGCGGCGAACAACGAGATGATGATCCAGTTCATCAGGGAGAACTTCGACGAAAAGATGCAGATGGGATTTTAGGGTTTTGGAAGCATTTGAATTGATAATGAGGTGTATGAACGTGAAGAAACTGTTGAGTTTGTTTGTGGCGCTGATGGCGTTAGGTGCTGTTGGCGTTTCTGCATTTGAGACAACGTATAGTGTGCGTGGCGTGAATATGGATTTGAGTATGAATAGTAATGGTGCTATTGGTCATGGTAGTGCTACGCTTGCGGATGGTACGAAGTATCTTTTTGTGCAGAAGCAGGGTGTGTGGACGGCTCGTAGGCAAGTGGGCATAGTTAGGACTGATGTGGGTGTTGTTTCTGTCAATTTTGATGGAGTGAATACCTTGACGGTTCCTGAACTGGGCATTATTGCGTATGTGAATCGTCTACGCTAAAATTATTTTTTTACTTTCTTTTTACATTTGTTTGAATTGTTGTAATTCTCAAACTTTCGTGCAAAATGTATTTAATCAAGTATTCATCTTATAGCCTCCATGTTTCCTGAAACCGTTAAAGGCCCTGTTATCGAAGAATCATTAGGAGATGCGCCTATATTAAAAAAGTTAAAAATCATTTCCACAAGGAGAGAAACAGTTACTTCTAAACATAGGACACCATGGATAACGCATTGGACGCTGCATACGA
>CAZHJH010000178.1:0-1823 GCA_964533475.1 uncultured Methanosarcinales archaeon | reverse complement strand
CTAGCTTCTATAAAATGATAATATTGCTGAATATTTTTTTCAATCGGCCAAAAAAAGAGAAACCAAAACCTGAGACAAAATCAATACCCCCCCCACCAAATCAGCGCCGGAACGCAGCGCTATTCCTCATTCTCTTGGGAATCTGCGGATCTGTCGCCGCGTATTTCATATTTCCCATAGCACTCATCGCGCTTCCTGCGTTGATTACTGTGGCTGGAGTCGTGCTCTTCATCAAAGCACTGCCTCCCCGCGCAGTGCACGAACCGCTCAGCTTGCCCAGCGAGCGTGAACAACAGAGCCTCGTCAAGGGCATTAACGTGGCTCCCCAACGAACGGCAGAAGATGCTCAGGTAACGATCAGCGAGAAATCGCTTCAAAGCAAGGAATTTGAGACGGACCTGGACCGCCTCTATACTGTGCTGCGGCAAAAAAAAGTGCTCCATCTCCCCGATGTCATCCTCTTCTTTAAAATCAGCCAACACCAGGCTGAGTATTGGGCAAAGGTGCTCGAGGAGCATGACCTTGTGAAAATTAAATATAGCGCATCCGGCCAAATCGAGCTTCACCTGCCAGAGGAAAAACGATGAGAAAGCAACTCGAAACGTACAAGATCAATGCAGAAGGGATTGAGCTGCCTGTGGTGATCACAGGAGGCCCAGGACTGATCCCTGAGTATGAGCTCGTGCTTGTGACGATCGGAGTTGCGACGAACGCAATGCTTGATGAGGTCAGGAATGAGCTTATTGAGCAAGTGACGATCAGCTCCAAAGAGATCCTTGACCCCAAGATTATTGCAAAACTTAAGGCAACATTCATGGAGAAAGCCAATGTAATCCTTATGCAGAAACTCCCGAATCTTGCGGAAAAAGTGCGCAAATACCTTATCGCCCATCTCCTCCATGAGATGCTCGGACTTGGAAAGCTTGAGTTCTTACTCCAGGACGAACATCTTGAAGAGATCATCATCAACTCAGCATCAGAGCCCGTGCGTGTGTACCACCGCAAGTACGGATGGCTCCTCACGAACATCATCGTTGACACGGAAGCAAAAATTCAGAACTACTCCAACATCATCGCGCGGCGCGTCGGCAGGCAAATAACAACGCTTACTCCCCTGCTGGATGCACACCTTGTCTCAGGAGACCGCGCGAACGCGGTGCTCTATCCCGTGTCTAATAAAGGCAATACGATAACGATCAGAAAATTCGCCCGAGATCCGTGGACCGTAACCGATTTTATCACAAGCAAGACATGCTCTGCAGAGGTCTTCGCGCTGATCTGGCTTGCGATGCAGTACGAGATGAACATCCTCGTAAGCGGAGGCACAGGATCAGGAAAAACATCAATGCTGGGAGTCTGTTTGCCCTTTATTCCGTATAACCATCGTATCCTCACCGTTGAGGACGCGCGTGAATTGCAGCTTCCTGAACATCTCTTCTGGTGTCCGCTCACGACGCGGCAGCCAAATCCTGAAGGAAAAGGAGAAGTTTCGATGCTCGACTTGCTCATCAACGCGCTGCGCATGAGGCCGGATAGAATCATTCTGGGAGAGGTTCGAAAAGCGCGCGACGCTGAAGTGCTGTTTGAAGCGATGCACACGGGGCATAGCGTGTATGCCACACTCCATGCGGACAGCATGACGGAAACGATCAGCAGGATTGTCAATCCCCCCATCAGCGTTCCCGCAAACTTGCTCAGCGCTGTGCATCTTAACGTGGTCATGTTTCGAGACCGCAGGCAGGGCATCCGAAGGGTCTTCCAAATCGGGGAATTCATAACCACGGATGATGAAGGCAAAGTCTCGGCAAAGCCAAATCTGCTCT
>CAZHJH010000177.1:0-1854 GCA_964533475.1 uncultured Methanosarcinales archaeon | reverse complement strand
TCAAGCGAGAATACGAACAATAGCTCTGCGAGAAACATAACTCCAACGATGAGCACGAGTGACATGAAAAAGAGATAGCGCTTGTTCATCATAGGGTTAAGTGCGGGCGAGTTTAAAAAGATTTCCATATTTACTACTTAATAATAGTTATAATCTCCCCTAAAGGTTTTTATACCGCGCAGCAACGGTGATCGTATGCCTATCGAACTCTGCACCGTTGGCGGCTATAATGAGGTTGGAAGAAACTGCACCGCACTCAAACTTGGCAATGACGTGATCCTCTTTGACCTTGGAATCCATGTTGAACACTATATTCAGTTCACGGAAGATGAAGACCTCATAAACCTTGATCCCAAAGCCTTAACGCTTGCAGGCGCGATTCCTGACCTTAAATACATCCAAGACTGGAAAACGAATGTCAAAGCCATCATACCAAGCCATGCACATCTCGACCATATCGGAGCCATACCGTTCATCGCCAAAACATTTTCTGCACCCGTGATTGGAAGCCCGTACACGACAAGCGTCATTAGCACAATTCTCAAAAATGAGAAGATCAAGCTGCCGAATCCTCTGCAGACGCTCAAGGCAGGAGGAAGAATGCGTATCACGCCGCAGCTCGAAGTTGAGTTTGTGCATACAACGCACAGCACACCGGACACGGTCATGGTCGCGCTGCACACCCCTGAAGGGGTTGTCTTGTATGCAAACGATTTCAAATTCGATCTTTACCCTGTCCTTGGAAGAACTCCTGATTTCAAACGGCTGCAGGAACTCGGAAAGAAAGGGGTTCTCGCTCTTATTGTCGACTCCACATACGCAAATTATCCGATCAAAATGCCCTCGGAAACCGTAGCGCGGGATATGATGAAAGATGTTCTCCTTGGAACGGACGCCCGCGGGAAGGCAATTATTGTAACGACATTCTCCTCCCACATCGCACGGCTTAAATCGATCATTGACATCGGCAAGAAGCTGAACAGGAAGATTGTCTTTCTCGGAAGATCCTTGGCTAAATATGTGGGCGCCGCGGAAGACATCAAAATCGTCCAGTTCTCAAAAGACGTGGAGATCGTCAAGTATGCCTCAAAGATCAAAAGGAAATTGCGGAATATTATGAAGGAAGGGAAACACAAATACCTTATTGTCGTCACGGGGCATCAGGGAGAGCCGAAAGCAACGCTTTCAAAGATGGCAGCACGGGTTACGGACTTTAGATTTGATCCTGGAGACCATGTCGTGTTCTCATGCAAAATCATACCCACGCCAACGAATGAGCTCAACCGCAAGAATATAGAGCGCAGGCTCCGGGATTTTAACGTACGCATCTTCAGGGATATCCATGTCAGCGGGCATGCAGGAAGGGAAGATGTTCGCGATCTCATCACCCTGCTTAAGCCCAAGCATGTCATTCCGAGCCACGGCACGCCAGCGATGCGGGGGGCACTCGCCGCATTAGCGTATGAAATGGGATACAAGAAAGAGCATGTCCATTTGCTGTCAGACGGGCAGCGGATCAACTTGCCTAGTTCATAATAATAAAGTATATAAAGGATGACCACTGCCATGAATATGGGGGACATATGAAGCTTACACTCGTTGAACCTAAACTATTCAAAGATAGTGTCATGATCATTTCTGAGCTTGTCAATGAGGCTCGGTTCAAGATCACGAAAGAGGGTGTCGAGCTCGTCGCCATGGATCCTGCGAATGTGGCGATGGTCATATTCAAACTTCTCAGCAGCACGTTCACGGAATACTCGCTCAAGGAACCGATTACTATTTGCGTCAACCTGGAAAGCGTTAAACAGATTTTGCGGCGCATCGCCTCGAATGACACGATGACGCTTGAGC
>CAZHJH010000176.1:0-1870 GCA_964533475.1 uncultured Methanosarcinales archaeon | reverse complement strand
CATACCTGTACGGACTATATGTATGTGAGGGATAACACAGCATTCCTATACCTTCGCGATGGAAGTCAGCAAGTCATTGTTGGTAATCCTCAACATTTCGGCACGTTCGCTGCACTTCTTGGATACTGGGGAAATTGCGTATCTCAATATGATCCAGGCAAAGAACAGCCAGAACGGCATGTCATTATTGAATTCGATAATGGGTTTTTAAGAAGCCGGGCACGCCACAATATCGGCAATGACTGGTTTGGCATGCCTGTTGATACCGTGATCCCCTTTTCGCTCTCCTCAGAAAAGAGATGCAACGAGAAATGCCGTTGGGATCTCACCGTACACAACGAACAATCAACATCTCAGTGAATTACCATGCCGCAGGATAGCCCTCTCGTCTCCGTCATCATTCCCGTCTATAATACGGCGCGGTTTCTTCCTGAAGCGCTCGACAGCGTTCTCAGGCAAACGTATTCGCATCTTGAGCTCATTGTCGTTGATGACGGGAGCACGGATGATGTCCATGGTGTTATTGAGTCGTATAAAGGAGATATGCGGAGACGTGGAATTCCTGTAACTGTTCTTCACCAATCGCATAAAAACAGAGCAGCTGCCGCAAATTATGGCATCAGGGCAGCAGCAGGCGATCTTATTGCGTTTCTGGATGCGGATGATGCGCTGCCCCAGGAAAGCATTTCAATGCGTGCGTGGCATATGGATGATAACCCACACGTAGACGTGCTTTTCTCTGATCTCGCGTATGTACGTGATAATCAAAGGTATTCCACGCATAGTCCTCCTTCCATTAACCCAACGAAACTGAGGCAAATGTGCCTCCACGCAATGAAAGCCCCCGTTCACATCAATACGTACATGTTTCGCATAAGAGCGTTCAGCAAAGCCGGATTGTTTGATGAATCTTATGACCGTGCGGAGGATGCTGAGTTCGCGTTGCGCGTGCTTGATCACTGCTCTATCGATTATATTCCCATCGAAGGGTACCAATATCAAACAGCACATCATCCTGTGCGGGAGAGAATCCGGCGTCGACTTCAGACTTATCCGTTGCATCTTCGCATAGTACAAACGCATACGCATGGTATGGAAAGGTATTGGCTTTCCATGAAGCGAGTGTGCATAGACACGCTGAAACTTGGATATGAAGTTTTTTCAGGAACTAAATAATTCAGTAACTTTTGCTATAGAAAATCTTGTGTTGGGCTGGATTTCCGCAGTGAATACATTTTCCTTCAATAGGCTCGTCATCCAAAGGTATGCACCGCGAGCTTGCTCCTCCCGTTTTATCTTTAATAGTATCCTCGCATTCTATCTCACCGCAGAAAATCCCTTTGACGAGTTTTCGCTTCTGGATCGCATCTGTGAACTCTTTCCACGATTTTGCTTCCACAATGCTTGATTCCAGAAATTCCTCGGCCTTGCGATAGAGGTCATGCTGCATGGATTCGAGCATGACAGAGACTTCCTTGTACGCTTCGTCAATGCTCGCAACCGATTTTTTCCCTGAATCCCTGCGCACAATAACAACCTGTTTTTTCGCGACGTCCTTCGGGCCAATCTCAATCCGTATGGGCACTCCTTTCATCTCCCATTCATTGAATTTCCAGCCCGCGGTGTAATCATCGCGGTCATCGAGAATAACAGAAAGCCCTTTGAGGCGATCCTTCACGGTTTTACAGACTTCCATAACCTCTTCTTTGGAGTCCTCAAAGATGATCGGAACGATCGCGACATGGGCATGCGCAATCGCGGGGGGAAGCACCGCCCCTTTATCATCGCTGTGCGTCATGATGACGGCTCCAATAAGCCTGGTTGACAATCCCCAGGACGTGGCCCGCCAGCGTGCCGTTCGGATAATGGC
>CAZHJH010000175.1:0-1882 GCA_964533475.1 uncultured Methanosarcinales archaeon | reverse complement strand
GAACGCGACGTCGTGCATCGCGGGAGATCCGGCGTGTTTGGCGAAGTATGTGTTCCAGTTTGGGTATATTACGATACCGTTGATGGCGCTGACGGTGTTCGCTTTGGTTTTATTCTTGTCGTGTTATCATAAAAAATAAAGGCTCTATCTTTTTAAACACGCGTGCACTTTGCTCCGGCATGAAATTGCAGGCGTTACTCACGACGGCGGTTTTGGCAGTTGGGTGTGCGTCGCAGCATAGGAATTCTGCGGATACATCACCTGCAATTGAGCAAGAAATTCATGCTAATCCGCTGGCTGACCTTTTGGAAAACGAAGAGATACCTGGAGTTTATAGAGTTTCGAGGACGGGAAGCTATCCTGCAGATCGCGTGATGGTTCACATACTGGCCGTTCACCCATTCGCGGGCATGACAGACGAACAAGTGGATGATTTGAATCAGGTTACTGACAATATTACGCAGATTATACAATATATGCATGATCATGCAGGAGTTGATGAAGTCTTTGTTGAGGGCGTTACCGTAGCGGATGAAAATAGATGGAGTCGGCTTCAAGATGATCCGGGATATCGAGAGAGTTATATGTTCACGGCATCCTTGAGCATGAATGAGGACACAACACAATACCACAACATAATCATAAATCGAATTCTGAGCTTTGGACTCGATGGAGAGGTTCGCATACGTGCAGCTGAGGATTTGGCTTTGAATTTCCACGCTAGCAGAATCGTATCACGTCTGGATCAAGGGGCTTCAGTAGCTCCCGCAGTTATCAGAGAGAGCTGGTTCGCGGATCGTGAGCATTTCTTACTCGAGCACCTTGCTGAATGCGGAGTGAGGAACGCAGTAGTGATCTATGGACAACGGCATGACTTCAGAGATGATGTGCTTAGACGAAACGAGCAGGGACAATCAGACGTGACGCTCTATCAAATATTGCCAACCTCAGTGCTGAATCTCTTTGATAGGTAACAACAAACTTTATAAATGTAGTTTGAAACCGACTGATTCTCGCGACAGTAGTATAATGGTTAGTATAGGGCCTTGCCAAAAAACATGCAAAGAGGCAGCGGAAATAAAATTTCCTGGCCTTTTTTTCAAAAAGGCTCTGATCCGGGTTCGAACCCCGGCTGTCGCATACGATGCGAACGCCAATATATCTGCCAGGACAGGAACGGGAACCAGTAAATCCTTCTCTTGATCTACCTAGTAAACCCCTTTGGGTTCCTGATCCTGGTTATTGGGAAGAGGCAATCCGCTTCAGGACGAATGATCCCGTATCTTTTATGGATATGAATTCTTTGTTGCAGAGGTTGCTCGAACCCAAAGAGATTGACCGGGGAATGCTTGAGCTTTGGAATCTCCACACGACTTCAGGATTGCTTGTGAACGAATACGAAGAAAATCTTATGGCGGACTTGAGGAGCAGGCTTGAAGTGTTATATCCAAAAAACGCCGGATATCGCCATAATGAGCAACCGTATAGCGGTTGCACGCGCGCAAACGCACATGCCCATCTCTGGACGACGGCGAGTTGTCAACAGCATCTGACGATTCCCATCTCAAGTGGAGCATTGGTTCTTGGACCTTACCAAAATGTGATCTACGCCGAGTTTGATGGTCCCCGGCAGCGAACACTGTACATGCGCACATGGGAATACGCACCAAAACCTTAATAACCCCTTTGTTCTAAAACATTCTGATGCATTCAAAAAAGGGGATGGAACCGCTTATCGCTACGTTCATACTGTTATTCATCTGCCTCGCGCTCGCAGCAGGACTCATGTTTTTTCTCAAGGATTATGAGCATAAACTCGCGTATCAAGTCGATGAGTATGGTGGAAGGTTACGGTGCAGCGCGGATGTCGACATTGACATCA
>CAZHJH010000174.1:0-1973 GCA_964533475.1 uncultured Methanosarcinales archaeon | reverse complement strand
TTATGTTTGCGAACATCCGCCGTTTTTTTGAAAACGTAACGGAGAATATGAAGAATTTACACGGGTTTTTTATGGTCTGATTACCGCACGATAAACTCCCTCAAATCCACGTATTCGGGAGCGAACATCCATATTGTTTTTTTGTTTTCTTTCGTTTTTTTCAGCAATCCTTCTTTTTCAAGTTCGCTGAAAAAGGATTGAATCGCAAGATAACTCCCGCCGCCTTTGTTGTGCTTTGTTTTTTGCAGGAGTTTTCCAATCGTAGATTCCTCAGAGCGCGCGAGTTCTTTCAAGATCGCTAACCGATGGGGTGTTGACCTTAATCTACTGAGGATTTTGAAGGGTGCTTCAAGTTTTTTCTCGTCAATGTTCATAATGCGCTTCACGAGTTCTGAATACGCGAGGACGCTCATATGAGTTTTCCTCCCATGTATTTTGTCTGGATTGGCACAGCATCTCCCTTCATATTGATGAACACTCCTTGCACGAGGCTCATGCCTTTGTGGAGAACAACGCTGCTCTTTGAAATGTTGTGAATGCCAAAGACGATTTCTCCATTATAACCGGGATCCATAACGCCAATAAGAATATTAAGGCCAAGGCGAAACGCAGTGCTGCGCATCTTGAATATGGCCATGAGATCCAAAGGCACATGAAAAATTTCAACACTCCTGCCCATAACGAGCTCATTTGGCTTCAGAACATACGGAAGCTTTAATGGAGAGAACTCCGGAAGCTTGTTTTTATTTACATCAATAGTTTTTTTCTTATATGCGAAAAGCTCGCCAAGCGTGAGATCATATGAACATGGGCCAATACGGTCTTTCCTGAAGTTTTCTATCATGGAATAGAAGAACGCTTCCCTTTTTAAAAAGGTTACTAAGATGTAACAAGAATAGATAAATTTGTGCCAATTATGGGAAATAATGTAATTGTTGGAGGGGAACGATGCTGCTGCAAAGAGTTCATGCTTGGAGAGAACAACGCTACCGCAGACAGCACCCTGAGCTGCGCCGGATGATTATTGAGGGCGGGTTTCAGGACGACTGGAGGACTCATTATTTTGACCTGTTCGAAGCTGAGGTTCCGGAGGGAGTGACAAAGATCCATCTCGGAATGGGAAGTGACCTTGACCTTGTGGCGCGCATGCAAACGAGCGGCATATTGGTGATTGATGCTACCTCAACAGGAGCACGTGCGGATCTTACCCTTGGTAAGCGAGGATATAACTATTTTATACGGATAAACCGGGTATGCACAGCGATTATCGAAGATGGCCGCGTATATCATGATCGCGGGCTTATACAAACCCCTTTGGATTTCAACGATAACAGCCAGCGATTAGCGGATACGTTGGATTCAATACGTGAGACGGGATACAGTCTCCCTGGAGACTTTGACAGGTTATACGCAGATATTCAGTCGAAAGCGTTTTTCGAAAAGAAGAGAGCGCCCACACATTAGATTGAGTGAATTAACAAAAAAAGGTGATACGATATGCCATTGCAGGAAGCCGTAATTCTTTACAAGCTTGTGGAAGTGACATATACGGACAATCCAGGTTTATGGTGCCATGGCTGCAGCGATCCTCAAAACGTTCGCGAGCGAACGCTGGGAGTTTTCAGCTCTGATACTGGATTAATAGATGATGTAATACGCCAAAGAACAGAGTTCTATACCGCCCAGGGTTACGACCCGCGAGGCTTAAGCAAAGACGTTGAGGGGAGCGATCGCATGGTGCAATTCGTCGAGTTTGACAAGAAGCGCGTTTATATTGACAAAAATCCTTTGCGCATTGAGGAGAAGGAAGGAAGGCAGTGGTTTGAGGGCTTTGCCATCGACGATCTTGTTTCGCCATAATTTTAATACGGAATAGAAACACCGTTTCTAAGGATTAAAAACGGAGTTTTTAAGGATAAGAAAGGCTCCCTATTGCGTGTTTGAGTGTGGGGGTGGTAAGAACAAGCATCAAC
>CAZHJH010000173.1:0-2047 GCA_964533475.1 uncultured Methanosarcinales archaeon | reverse complement strand
TGCTCTCTTCGCCAATTTTTCAATCGCGCGGTCAAACCTGCTGCCGTATTGCGCAGCGGTTTTTTTACGCTCAGCGTATTCCTCGAGCACGCCAAAGCTTTTCGCTACGTCTCTCAGAATAATTTTGTTGCGCGGAGGAACAAGCTTGTATTTTTCAGGAATGTTGATTGCGTACGCCAACAATGCTTTATCAAGATAAGGAAGCCTGAGCTCAAGATTTAAGTTCATCGTGATGACATCATCCCTATAGAGGTCGCGCTCATACAATTTTAAAAGGCCAGAGAGGCACTCTTTATTGACGGTCTGCGATTGCTTGTGGCGCTCATACCCCGCAAACAATTCTTCTGAACCGAGTCCTGAGAAAACAACTTTCATGCCGTCTTTTTGCGCGAGTTGGCACGCGACGTGAAACGTGAGCGCAACTCCAACTTTCACGACATTGCTGTCCTCAATGCGCGGAACGACGGTTTTAAGGCAATCATGCACTTCATCTAATGTAAGGGTCATCACTTTTAGGGGGAATCCATACTCTTTCGCAACGCGCTTTGCATAACTCATATCAGGAGCTTCGTGCATGCCCTCTTCCCTGAGCGCGGCCGTGTAACATGTGAATGGCACTCCGAGCCTTTGGCATATCAGCGCGATTAATGTGGAGTCAATCCCTCCAGAAAACAGGATGCCAACGGGCTCATCCGGAATGCGCTTTGCCACAGCGTTGATGAATAAGGCGAGCACTTTGCGCTGCATCACTGAGTAGGGTTCTTTGTGTTCACGCTCCAACGATATGAATTGTCTTGAGATGCTCTTAACTTTTTTTGTCCTGAGGTTATAGATGAGAATATGCCGCGGATTGAGCTCCTGGAGATCCTTACCCAGCGCCTTGCGCTCCGACGCGAATGAAAAACCTTCTTGGAGAGAGTACCATAACGGTTTAACACCAAGAATATCCCGTGCCAGGATAACCTCGTTCTTTATCCAATACGCAAACGCGTACACACCGTCAAGCTCATTGAGAACATCTTTGATCTTTCCTTTTTTTTCCATCATTCGAAATACGACTTCGGAATCATTTCTGGCCTTAAGATTGTATTTTTCGTTGAGCTCACGCCAATTATAGATCTCTCCATTGATCGCAAACTTCCCTTTGCCTTCGAGCGGCTGGGGAATAAATCCAACTAAGGAATGAAGGCAATGGCCGAGCATATCGCTCGATTTCGGGGCTTTTAGACGCTTATGGCCCTTTGCGGTTATTGTTTTTTCCCTTGCAGCCACGCCAACAGCATCCCTGCCGCGGTTGTGCATAACGGATAATCCTTCAAGTACTTGTTTTGAAGCCAGCTCGTTGTTGAAGACACCGATGATGCCGCACATGGGATGGAATAAACACGCTCGCATATATATTGTTTTAGTGCGAAATAATAGCCCGGGCAAACACACCCAGTTCTCCCAACAATTAGTAGTTGTTTATATATCCTTTATAAATAAAATATCCCAGTATACAAAAACGTAACATATATATACTAGTGTATCTATGTGACTGAAACATCGCTTGTTAGCGATCCACAATGATCAAACAACAAGGGAAATGGGAGAGGTGAATAAACATGGATTTTATGATACGCAATTCGATGCAAGCAGCTCAGTCTGTACCACAGCAGGAAGTCGGAAAGGCGAATATTAAAGTGATCGGCGTTGGCGGCGCTGGCAACAATATGGTCAATTGGTTGTATAAAAAAGGAGTCAAAGGCGCGGAGATTATCGCCTGCAATACTGATCAACAACATATCGACATAACTGAAGCTGATAAAAAATTCCTTATTGGCAGAAACGTAACAAGGGGTCTTGGATGTGGCGGCTATCCAAACAAAGGAACAGACGCAGCGCAAGAGACGATCAATGAGATCAAAGAGGCGCTACGGGGATCAGACATGGTATTTGTCTGCGCCGGAATGGGCGGAGGCACAGGAACAGGAGCTGCACCCGTAGTCGCAAGAGTTGCGAAAGAGAATGATGCCATCGTGATTGGAACCGTCACAATGCCCTTTAA
>CAZHJH010000172.1:1676-2060 GCA_964533475.1 uncultured Methanosarcinales archaeon | reverse complement strand
GCAGTACATTAAGCGCTCCGCGCTGATAAAGATCTGGTCATCGTTAAATCCCTTGCCTTTGAGTATTTTAATCACTTTGTCCATCATTACAGGAGGTCCACAGACAAACACAACTTTGTTTTCATTTGTCACGTGATCGCGTTCGAGCGCAGCAGTCACGAATTCAACGCTCGCGTCATAGCAGAATTTTCCATGAGGATTCTGATCCACAGTCACGGTCATGTGATATTGCTTCTGCCATTCCTCAAGCTCACGCGCAAAGATAACGTCATCAGGGCTGCGATACCCCAGATACATTTTCACATCCTTATACTCATTGCGGTGATGCTCAACATAGTCAATGATGCCCTTAAGGGGCGCTATCCCACACCCTCCCCCAATAAA
>CAZHJH010000172.1:0-1666 GCA_964533475.1 uncultured Methanosarcinales archaeon | reverse complement strand
CAGCAGATGATTGCCTGCAATCTCCTTCATCGGATAGCCATGGCCATACGGCCCCCTGATAAGGATCGTGTCACCCGCGCGCAGCTCCGCAAGCGCCCGTGTCACATTGCCTATCTCGCGAATATTCAATTTTAAAAACTTTTCAGAATCTGAGCATATCGAAATGGGGGCTTCTCCAACCCCTGGGATAGACACCTGCACAAATTGCCCGGGGTCATGCTTGACCTGCATGTCAATCGTGATCGTGAATGTATCCGGAGTCTCACGATAAAAATCGAGCACTTTATACAACTTAGGAAGATACGGGTTTTTTGAAATGAGGGCTTGCTTTGATCCCCTGGCTGGACGCTTCGGTGCCATGATTAATTCACTCCTTCAGTTTTTGTTTTCATCTTATTTATGATCTCAACAAAATCAATGCGCGTCGGGCATCCCGAAATGCATCTTCCACACCCGACACATAAGGGAACGCCATATTTCTCCTTGAAATACTCCAGCTGGTGGTAGATGCGGTGCTTGAACCGTTCATCCCTGTTTTTCCTGAATACATGATCTCCAGCTACTTTCGTGAATTCCTGCAATTGGCATGAGCTCCATGAACGAACGCGCTCTCCGGACTTCGGATCTTTCAACGAGGTTTCATCATGAACCTCATGGCAGTAGCATGTTGGACAGAGATTTGTGCACGCGCCACACGACAAACACTCATCTACTCCCTGCTTCCAGTCCGGATGGTCATACAGCTTAGAAATGTCTTTCTTATCTAGCCGATCTGCTCCAGGAATATATTTTTCCTGCTGTGTGATCATGCGTGAGGACGCTTCAAAGAACTGCCCAAACTTCTCGACAAGGAGTTTTCCCTTCTCTGAGCCGATCTCAACAAGGAAATGATCGCCTTTGTTATAAAACATCAAGTCAAAAAACTCGACAAGAGGAAGGGACATGCAAAAACAGTACGGGCTAGGAGCAGTATTGCAGTGGTAGCCCAGAAGGAAGCTCTTCTCGCGCATCTTCGCGTAATACGGGTCATTCGCGTCGTTTATAAACACCGTATCCTGGTGATGGATCGCGTTCAGGTCGCATTTGCGTATTCCATAAAACACGCGCTCAGGTGGATTGAGTTTTGGCTCCGTGAGCTCGTTGCCCTTGAACACGAAAAGCACTTCCCTCTTGCGAAAAAAGAATTCTTTGAGCGGAAAATACGTGTTTTTCTCAAGATAGACGTCTTCAACATCGTTAAGTTTTTCAAACCGGGCAAGGTCTTTTTTAACAGGAGCTATCACTTCATAACGCTCGAGCAGCGCTTTCAGAAATTGCCTGTGCTGAGCGTTGTCCTGCCGAACAACTTGCATACGCCCTTTTGAGAAGGTTTGTTTATAAACTTTCCCATATAGAAACCCCAAAATATTTAAATAGACACAACGGTTGGAGCATATAAAAGAGGTGTGGTGGTGGATAAACCGATTATTCGGCCGAGTAGTACGACTGATTTCTCATTCATTAAGGCAGCGCTCCACTCCCGGGGTCTTGTTACCGTCTGTGAGGAAGCCCAATGCCCGAACATGGCCGAGTGCTGGCATGAAACGGGAACAGCCACATTCATGGTCATGGGAGATACATGCACGAGGGGATGTAAGTTCTGCGCGGTGAAGACAGCAAGAAAGGG
>CAZHJH010000171.1:0-2130 GCA_964533475.1 uncultured Methanosarcinales archaeon | reverse complement strand
AAAGGGCGGGGGTTTAAACCCTAGCTCGCTACGCTCGCTCTAAGTCTTTAAAACTTTGCAGGCATGATATTGCTCAGCGAAGATGGTGCTCCGCTTATAGCGCTCGGGCAGCGCCCAGCGCATCCTCAACACTGAGGACTCCTTCATAGAAGGCCTTGCCGATAATGCAGCCCTCGACTCCCATACTTTTTAGCTTTCTGATTTCCTCCAATGTGCTGATGCCGCCTGCGACAAACAAATGAGGGACGAGAGGAAGGAGTCGGTTGATCATTTCAAAATTTGGGCCGTGCAATGTTCCATCACTTCTGATATCCGTGTAAATAATGCGCTCAACATCCTGATGAGTGCGAACAAAAGCAAGGATATGCACTGAGGTTTGAACACTCCACGCTTCCGCAGCCACAAATTCGTCGCGGGCGTCTGCACTGATGACAATCTTGGATCCGTACTTGAACACAACATCATGCACCCAGTGCTCATTGCACAGCGCGGCGGTTCCAATCACAATGCGATTCGCCCCTGCTCCAATGAGGGCTTCGATGTGATGATAATCGCGGACTCCTCCAGATACCTGCAGTTGTGCGTGCGTTGCGTTGCCAATGCGTTCGATTTCTGCAAGATGATGCGCCTGTCCAGTCCGCGCGCCATCCAAATCCACAATATGCAGCCATTGCGCCCCGCAATCTGCAAAGTACTTCGCGACGCCCGCGGCATCAGAGCTGTATTCTGTAGCTCGAGAAAAATCCCCCTGCACAAGCCGAACAACTTTACCATCCTTAAGGTCAATGGCGGGAAGGATATCCATGAAGATAGGAGTCCGTATCGGTTTTTAAGGATTGCTGTGGAGTATGAATATATCCTATTTCGTCCACATAGGGCAAATCAGCTATCGCTTCAAGATCACGCTGCGAGAGCTCACAGGGTTCACATGAGAGTGTATGCTGTCTGGGGTGGACTACATTTTCAAGCTGTAACATCAGATCAATGAGTGCCTCTAGCATGGATGGATTGATATGGCCATTCGCACATACGTCCGGAGAAACGTGAACAACGAGCTTTCCGTAAAACGGTGTTCTTTTACGCTGCGTAATGCCTTGTTCCTTAATCTGCTCTTGCAATGCTGGCGAATATTTTCCCATATCGAAGAATGAGTGTTATGCGATTTATAAACATTTATTTTGCCGCGAGCTTAATGTCCTCTTCATGCACGGTTTTTCTTCCCGAGTGTCGCGCTATTCGGGACGCCTTTTGCGCGATTTGCTCACCGAGCTCTTGTAGCACTTCAGAGAACGTAGAAACGGCGTCTTTTGATACTCTCTCAGCACCCGCCCGAAGGAGAATTCTGGCAACGGGCGCTCTTGGGATAATATGTGTTTTTCGTTGTTGAGGCATGGATAACCACCGAATATTGCGTATCTCTCTTATTTAGCTATATCTCCTAAAAAGCTACGCTATTTAAAAACTTTGCGTTGTTTGGGCGTTTAGGTTTACTTCTTCAAAGATTTATACTTGAAAAACGCTAATATCGCTCCAAGGACAACATACGCCCACACGATGGGAATCACGAGTGCTATTTGGCTGCTCGCAAAGATGAGGAAGAGCACAACCGTTGCGAGGGTGATGCCCCCAAGCGTCGCTCCCAAACCTGTAAATCCCTCATTCCCCTGATCTTTTGATTTCATGAGTTCACCTCGACGATTTTAGACTGGTTCACTATTTATACTTATCGGCGTTATTGCACCATTCCAAACCGCTTATTCATTCTCGTCATTTTGACAAAATACTCGAGCCTCTGCTTGTACAGAGCGGGACGGCCGCGCGCAGCATCAATCCATCCTATCCTGATGCGTTTGTAAGATCCCGGGAATTTCATAAAATGCTTCCACACTTCGGAATCCTTTTTCAATGTCCTCAGGATATCCTTAGGAATCTCATTGCTCCTTGCCTTCCCATCAAATGCGTGCCTTACCGCGTGCATTCCCGCTGGAGTCATTTGTTTTTTCTTGATCATCCGCATGATGCGTTCTTTATTGAGCTCGGAGAGATAACTCCCGGGCCTTCGCGGACTCCATCGCTGAGCGTACGAATGCTCGTCTATCGATTTAACAATGCTGTCAATCCAGCCAAAAC
>CAZHJH010000170.1:0-2160 GCA_964533475.1 uncultured Methanosarcinales archaeon | reverse complement strand
GATGTTCATCAACGCCTGCGCAGCGATCACGGGCCCTTTCTTTATGCTCTGCACAAGCACTTTCATGCTGCTCTGGATTACGACGCTGGGGTATGTGAGCAATGCTCCAGTGTGGGGGCTGAAAATCGCCTGCTGCACGCCCATCCCGAGTTTTCGTATGTTTACCGCGACCAGCCTGAAAAAATTTCCGGAAACCGTATCCCGCATGACCTCCGCGACTTTATCAAACGCTAATTCCGCAGGAATCCCATCTCCTATGCGATTTCCAAGCTGAAACAATGCGGATGCGAACTCCGCTTCAAGCTGTTTCGCCTTTTGCCGTATGCCCATCACGTTTCTAGAGCGCAGCCGGTAGTACAAGCCAATGGAAAGTCCAAAGCTCAGCGGGATAAAGATGCTGAGAATGGAGGACCCAAGACCAAATGGCCCCAGAATCTTCCCAGCGCTCGGCCCAGTTGAAGCGCTACTCTCACGATACTCAAGAAAGTAGAACCACGCATCCTCTGATGTAACCCCATCACATTCAGGAGTGTCTGAAACAATGCGTTGTACTTCAAGCCGCTGCGTGAGAATATAGTCATAGTTGCAGTCAATCGTGTTGAGGATAATCGGCGAGAGGCCAATAGCTAAAAGGAGGACGAATACAATGGAGCATATGAACAAAGGAGGAATCCTAATTTCCTGCTTCCCAATATGAATGAGCAGATTCTTGTATTTTTTCAGTTCCGGATTGATCTCTGCAATGTCCGTGTCTCCATATCCAGTAGGGCGTTTTGACAAGATTGTTTTTCCGAGGAAGAAAACACCAACAGGAAGCACAACATTATACAGCGCAAACAAGTGGCTTGGCTGCACTTCCGGCATAAAACTCACAACCAAGGGAAGAATCACAAGTCCTAAGATGGGGAGGATAATTCCAAGCATGTTGAGCATATTGATAGGCCCTTTGAGGTCATGCGCGTAATGCAGCATTTTTTCGTATGTCTCCGTAAGAATGACATCCAGGCTTCGATCCAAGAGGCTCACGCGACGGTCCTCGCTTGGCTCATATAAGGATGATTCAATCAGGTGGAACGCTTCGATGTACTCAATATTGTATCTTCTCCAGGATTCAAGATAATGATCAAGGCTTTCCTTAACACTCTCATATTTCTCCGTCTCGATATCCCAGAGCACTTTCTTAAGATCCAGCGATAATGGCGGACTGAGGTGATCTGAGGCAAATTCTATTGCGAGTTCAAGATTAGACGTATGTCTCATGTACGTGACTACATAAAAGATGCTGAGCACCATTTGGTTCGAGCCTTTTAACCTCCACTGATCAGCAAAAAACAAAGGAAGATTCATTGCGGGATTGATTAATACCGCCGCCGTGATGAGGAAGAAAATGACCCAGAACATGGAATGAAGCAGCGTATAGCTCAAAATCCCGCCGATCACGGCAAAGAGCAGTGGCCCGAGAACTCCAAACGATACCGCCCCGGCTGGAGTGATTTGAAGGTGCGTGATCGAAATCGCTTCCCACAGGTCTGCCTCTTTCTTTTTATCGGGCGCGATCTTAATGATCTTCTCGCTCATGTTGCAGAAGTTTTCATAGATCGTAAGGTGTTTTGGCAAATTCTCTTCTTTGAACTGGCGGTATTCTTGTGAATAGATCACCCGGGGACTCGGTTGTACCGGGATCTTGAGCTCAGTCTCTATCTTGTCCTTGTATTTTTGCATGAGCTGTTCTATTTCCTCTTTAGAAATTTTTTCCATGTTACAGTCCTTGCTTTTTGATCTGGCGCTTCAGCCATTCTTCCCAGCGGAAGTAAATCTGCTTCGTATCCAACACCCCGAGCTCAGTTTTCACTTCGTCAGAGATGCGATGGAACTGGTCATTGCTCGAAATGACGAAGGGAGCCTCCAGCAATTCATCGTTTTTTGTCTTGACCGCATAGTCCACGATCGTTTGCTTGACTTTGGCCCGGAGCATGATATTTTCCCATATCGCATCCCAGTTGCCTACCCAGTCCTTGACACGTGAGGCAATGCTTTTGAGCAGCTCACTGTCCCCATGCATGAGGTCATCCGTAGGGAGGAGTGTGTCTTTTTCAGCGTTGTAACTCATCAAGTCAACAAATCCTTTTTCAAGCAAGGGATCGTTTTCCCACTCCTTGC
>CAZHJH010000169.1:0-2186 GCA_964533475.1 uncultured Methanosarcinales archaeon | reverse complement strand
CGCGCACTATAGGGAATCCATGTTCATATTCAAAACGGATGAGGAGGAGCTTGCGCTTCGTCCAATGACATGCCCGCATCAGTTCATGATCTACAAGGCAAAGACGAGGAGTTATAGGGATCTTCCCATACGCTATGCTGAGTTCGCCAATTTGTTCCGCAATGAAAGCTCGGGAGAGCTTCACGGCATGACGCGCATACGGCAGTTCTGCCTCGCGGATGCGCACATCATTTGCATGCCGGAGCAGATAGAGCACGAGTTTGAGGGAGTCATTGACCTCATCCAATACATCATGAGTATGCTGGGGATTAAGGATTACTGGTATCGCTTCTCAAAGTGGGACCCGAATGACAAAGAGAAATATGTGGATAATCCACCCGCCTGGGAAGAAACACAGGCGATCATGAAAAAGATTATTGACAAAATGAACCTCACGTATGAAGAAAAAGACGGAGAAGCTGCGTTTTATGGGCCAAAGCTTGACATTCAGCTGCGCAACGTCTATGGCAAAGAGGACACGTTCTTCACGGTGCAGATTGACTTCTCGAGCCCTGAGAAGTTCGACATGTGCTATGAAGGCCAGGACGGGAAGAAGCATAGGCCCATGATTATTCATCGGTCGTCTATAGGATGCTTTGAGCGCACGATGGCGCACCTCATTGAAATGTATAATGGTAAATTCCCGCTCTGGTTGAACCCTGTGCAGGTGAAAGTCGTTAATGTCGCGGACAGGAATATTCCGTTCGCACAAGGGATTGTGGCAAAACTTAAAGAGAAGGGCATCCGCGTTGAATTTGACGACTCGCAGAGCACGATCAGCAGAAAAGTAAGAGATGCGCAGTTGGAGAAAGTGAATTATATCATCACAATCGGAGACAAGGAGGAGCAGAATAATACTCTCGCGGTTCGCTCGCGCGCTGGAGACGTCCGCTTTGGCATTGATATCGAGGCGTTCATCAGCGAAATTCTTGAGGAGATTGCTGCAAAAACGATCAAATGAGGTGTTCTTATGGTGGAAGAGAAGAAAGCTAAAAAAACTGTGAAAAAGAAAGAAAAAATCGCAAAGAAGGCAAAGAAAAGCCTTGGGTTCAAGGAAGCACTTGCGAAGATCAAGGCGAAGATGGAGCGCAGAGCGAAACGAACCAGATGAATGAAGCTGCTCAGCAGCGGAAGAAGAAACGCTATAAGGGCCCCTACAAGAAGGGCGGGCATTACAGGACTTCTGGGATTAAAGGGTGACTCGACGATTCAAAGAGGCAAATCCACACGAGCATTTATAAGGTAGCATCATTTGTCATGAGATTGCGTGGGCATGAATACACTCTTTCGGGTTTAACCTATAGCGTGTAAACCGCGTGCTCATACAATTGACTAATATAATAGGGGATGATGCGTAATGGCTAATGATTGTTTGCAATGTAGATCCGCAATACCTGAAGACCGGTTGTATTGTGACGCTTGCCTTGAAAAGAATTCAAAGAATTTGTGATATTAGACTAAAGGGATACGCCGATTACAGTGTAACGGCGATTCCTTTCTTTAAGATGATCACGCGAATCCCAGAATTCTCAAGCTTGTGCGCGAAATGCTCGGCATCATTCACTGATCCCACAACGCTTCCAAAGTGCATAGGAATGGCGATTTTTGGATTTATCACGAGCGCTGCCTGAACTGCCTCGTCCGCGGTCATCACATACGTTCCCGAAACGGGCAAGAGAGCGATATCGCACGCAATGTTCTTCATTTCCGGAATGAAGTCTGTGTCGCCCGCATGGTAGACTTTTTTTCCTTCGATTTCAATAACGTAGCCGTTCCATTCGCTGTTTGCAGGATGAAATTTTTTATTGAGATTATATGCGGGCACGGCTTTGACGGAGATCCCTTTGATAGAATTATTGAACTCCCCTCCCGGAATTAAGGTGATGTGCTCTCCCTCAACCTTAATATCCATGGATGTAATCATAATAGTCTTTGGAGTCTTGATTTTCGCAATATCCTGAGCAGAAAAATGGTCGAAGTGTGAATGCGTGATGTAGATGACGTCCGCTTTAGGAAGTTTTCCCGAGATTTGATACGGGTCAATGTAGACTGTTTTCTCAGATTCTATCAAAAATCCATCATGCCCGAGCCACGTGAGCTGCATATACCTGAGATACTACTTTGATTCATAAAAACTTTTCGGGTTA
>CAZHJH010000168.1:0-2200 GCA_964533475.1 uncultured Methanosarcinales archaeon | reverse complement strand
ATAACAATTTAACCTTATTGGAGGGGTGTTAGAGAATGAAAATAGGAGAAATAGTATTTATTGTAGGCATCGTGATTGCGATTGCCGCAGGAATCTTTGCGAGTGTCGCAGGCAACGTCTGGACGCCATTGGCAATAGTCGTTCTTGGTTTGCTCGTTGGATTCCTCAACATTTCGGAAAAAGAGGCGCACGGCTTCCTTATCTCAGGAATCGGCCTCATTGCAACGAGTCTCGTAGGAGAGACACTGAGCGTTATCCCAGTGATTGGACTGGCTCTGAGCAGCATGTTCCGATACATTGGCGTGTTCGTGGCTCCCGCAGTCATCGTTGTTGCGATCAAGTCCATCTACGGATTAGCACGGGACTAAATCGCTTTTTTTTGTTTTTTTATTCTTTTTATCCTACAGTTTTTTAAACGCTCCTGCACTTTACTCGGCCATGGCAGGCGAATCCAAAGATCCACCTATAGAGTTCGATGAAATCATAGATATGGATCGGATCAGGCAGTTTGCGTCCCAGCTCGAATGCCTCTCGCCGGAGATGATCGCTTTTTTGGGTCAACGGTTTGACGGCCAGCGCTCCGCTGAATTCTATAGGGGGCTGTTGGCTGGATTTGCCAGTGCGTATCAGCTTTGCCAAATGAGAACGTCTGTTATAAATCCCACAAATGTTCTGGGGGCATTGGTAGCGTATACCTCAAGCCGTTTGGAGCATCGAATTGCTGAAGAAACGGATGCGTCGTCAACTGAACCTCATTAAACAGAATGGATTTTGGTTCTTCCACTATAAGATTTTGAATGGACTTCTTTTAATAAATGAATACGGAAGTCAGGAAGATCTTCAGTTCCCTAAAGCAGATTCCTTACTCCGTCAATGTGATCTGCGATGTCCTGGCCGCGTTTGGTCAGCGTGAGGAGTTTCAGCCGTCCTTGCTTCTCAAACTGGATGAGGTCTGCTTTCTCCATCTCCTGCAGAATTTTCACGACGTGTGAATATGTACAGTCTATATTCTTTGCCAGCGAAGAGGCGTATGTTTCTCCTTTAGCGTTCTTTAAACCCACCAACATCATAGCCGGCTTTTCTCGGAAAAACACATTGAACATATGTTTGTTGTTACCCATTCTTGTACCCCCCATTTCTCTTCTTCACCTCTTCATTCGAGCATGGGATTTTAAACGTTTCGGTCAAAGGCACCATGCAGATCAAAACATTTAATAAGGATGTTTTCGATCTGAAATGATGTAGCGCCGCATTCTTTAAAAAGTTATCTACAATTTAAGGCCTGTTTTCAAAAGCCTTATATATTGTTGAGCTTTCGTCACAACCATGGACAAAAAAGATGGTTTTTTTGCCCTCTTCCCTTATGATGTTCTTCGCAATGGTCAGAGAGATATCATCTCATATATATCTTTTGCCATACAAGCAAGGAAGAATGCCCTTCTGCATGCCCCTACAGGCATTGGGAAGACCGCAGCTGCTCTAAGTCCCGCAGTGGAATACGCTTTGGACAAGGATTTGACTGTATTCTTCCTTACGAGCAGGCAGACACAGCATAAACTGGCTATAGAGACGCTCAGAGCCATTAAGGACAAGCATGGCAAGCCATTCCTCGCGGTTGACATCACCGCGAAGCAGTCCATGTGTGCCCAGCCGAATGTAGACAAGTTCTATGCGCAGGAGTTTGGGGAGTTTTGCACGAAGCTAAAAGAAGCGCACGCATGTGATTATTACACGAATTTCAGAAAAGGAACAAAAATTTCCTCCATGGCGCAGGCCGTGCTTGAGCGCCTTGAGCAAAGCCCCCCTATGCTTGTGCATGACGTCATGCAGGAGTGCATCCGTGCGAAACTCTGCCCGTACGAGATTTCCGTGCTCCTCGCGAAGAAAGCCCGGGTTGTAATTGCGGATTATAATTATCTGTTTAACCTCAGGATCCAGGAGACGTTCCTGCTGAAAACGGAAAGGAGCCTAGGAAAGGCTATTATCATCGTTGATGAGGCGCATAACCTTCCTGGACGCGTGCGAGAGCAGCTGTCCAAGCAGCTTACGAATGTTGTGCTGAGAAATGCGATTGCTGAGGCGAAACGTGTTGAGCATCCCGAGCTCATTCCCATGCTCGAAGGCATACGTGACGTTCTCACGGGATTTGGGAATGCGGAAAGGATCGTTCCGAAGGAGGAATTCATCACAGCGCTGCAGT
>CAZHJH010000167.1:588-2219 GCA_964533475.1 uncultured Methanosarcinales archaeon | reverse complement strand
AACTGCCAAGACAATTTATGCGCTCATGACAGGACAGCGGCCAAACCACAGGTCTGCGCTGTACACTAAAGCGCGGGCAAACCCTGAAGAAGCTCTTATTAAGCTCAAGCAGCTCGGATTGGGAGAGCAGATTGTGCGCACCACAGCATCTATCGGAAGCACTCCTAACGGAAAAGATCTCATCTTTCTCGCAATTGCAAGAGCCCAATGGATGAGAATGGGAACAAATCTTGAAGCCATCAGACCTCTTGAGGCAGTACTCGAGGGCCTCAACACATGGGGTTTAAGTCAGATGGCAAATGATACCGATCTCGGAATAGAACCGCGCTTGAAATAAACGTTTACTCTTCTTTAATACCTAATTTTTCAAAAACAAATTTTCTCAGCTCTTTCGGCCATCGTTTCTCCACAAACTTTCGATATTTGAAAATCTTCTCCGCGACTTCATCTGATAATTCTTCTGTTCCGCGACTTCATCAGAAAGCTCCTCAGTCCCAAGTATTGTATTAATCATGTTCAGTTTCGCCTGCACCGGGACTTTTTTATCACACGTATCGACTTGATGGACAAGCACTTGTTGCTCTCTTGTCATGCCCGGAGTCTCAAGCGCCTGCTGGTATTCCTCTAAAATACTGGGTCGTTCAGGCATAAAAATAGGCAACTCGAATTTCTCCTCATTGAGATCGACTTTTTTCCCGATCTTCGCGAGCACCATCTGATGCATCCTCTGCAGGAACTCGAGGCGGTCATCAATCTTCAGAATATCCGTATAGCCCTCGAGCACAAGATTGAATGCGAACGGACTGGGTATGGTTGTAGATATTTCATCTACCTTTATCTTTTTCGACTCAATCGCCTTAAGCACTTCGACCGTGTTGTGAATATCCATTAAATCCTCAAGCACTTCGCGCTTCGCTTCACGCAGGATAAAAAAATTTTCATCAATTCTTTTTACCGCGTTCATGAGGATCATGCTGCTCACGGACTGACGACCGACGCGCTTTGTGTGTCCCCTATATATTCTGAGGATCATAAGAGAGCGCATCGCGCAATGTCTGAACCTTCTTCGAAGCACTTCTGTTTTCTCAAGCGCGAGGTTCATAAGCTTTGGCAGTTCGGAAGATTTCACGAGCTTGAGCGCCTGCATCGCATTGAATCGTTGGCTTGTTCTCAGGAAAAAACCGTTGTCGCTAATACCGAGCTCAACATCCTTGTGCTGCGTGCGTGCAATCGCGAACGCGACCGCCCGACTGAGGCAATCATTCACGCGCCTTCCATACAGCGTGTGAAAAATGACCATGTGTGATTTTCCGTCGTGATAGTATTCCATGAAAATACGTCGGTCATGAGGCATGCCGATGTACTCATATTGTTCTTTGCAGTATTGGTAAATGCTTTGCGCCGTGTTATCATCCACATACAAATAAGAATGGATGAACTTCAGAATTTCCTCTTTCTTTTTCTTGGAGAGGAAATGCTCTTGGACGAGCCTTCTGAAGATGCCAATGCTATTCGCGAGATCGTATGAGAGAGGGAGCATCTCGGAAAACCAGCTGGGTATTGTGGGAGGCCTGTACACAGACGCTTTCACATACGCAACCGTGCCCTTGCTGTACAAAAACTCGTACTTC
>CAZHJH010000167.1:0-578 GCA_964533475.1 uncultured Methanosarcinales archaeon | reverse complement strand
TCCAATGATCTGCTCACCAACTTTTACAGTTACAAACGTTTCATCAGGAATTGTTCCTATATTTGTCATATAAATGACCCTGGACATCATGCCTTTGCGTCCGATCATCCCTGTTTCCTCATCATACCAGATCTTCGCGTACACATTTCTGTCTTCGAGATCCGCAAATTCCCCGGCGAGATATTTGATTACTTCTGAAAAATCCTTTTTCTGGAGATCGCGATAACAATAGCTTTGTTTGATGAGCTTAAAGAGATCGTCAATGTGAATCTTATCCGCAACCGCAATACCAAAAATATGCTGCGCGAGCACATCGAGCGCGTTGCATGGAATATGAATCCTATCGATTTTTTTCTCAATCGCTGATTTCAACAGGACAGCACATTCTATCATATCATCACGATCAAGTACAATAATGCGGCCCTTTGCAGTCTCATGTAACTTGTGACCTGAGCGGCCGCAGCGCTGCAACGCGCGCGCGACAGATTTTGGAGAACCGAGAAGGATCACGAGATCAATATACCCAATATCAATACCTAATTCAAGCGAAGTACTGCTTACGACACATTTGAGTTTTC
>CAZHJH010000166.1:1962-2219 GCA_964533475.1 uncultured Methanosarcinales archaeon | reverse complement strand
TTGTCTGCTCTTTCTTGGTATGAAGCACGCGATGCAGATATCTGTGTTTTTCCCGCTCAGTGAGATCCTCTTTTATTCTTAGAAGCTCCTGATACCCAGCCTCGCTCAATGGCCCATCCAGTTTTTTCTCCAGGACATATGAGAATCCATCCAGTTGTTTTTCAAGAGAGACTCTGCGGTGATAGCCGAAGAAGAGCTTTAAGTCGTCTGATGCGCACCTATCCACAAGATTATCGATAGTTGACCTGAGCTTCGGA
>CAZHJH010000166.1:1076-1952 GCA_964533475.1 uncultured Methanosarcinales archaeon | reverse complement strand
CTCGCTCGTATCAATAATTCTAGACCGTTCCGGCACTAATGCAACCGAATATGGCGCTGGCTGAGGTGCTGTATGTGGTGATGTTGCGATAGTATCTTCCCCCCGGAATCGTAAGTCGTTAAGTCTATATAAAGATTGTTGTGGTTTAAAGCTTAGAAATAGTGAAACTACGGAGCTCGAATACGATCGCCCAATACCTTCCAATACACCTCCACGGCTTGCTGTCTCGTGGCTGCTACGCTGATTCCTGCGTCAATATATTCTACTCGGGTGCCTTGTTGCTCAAAGATTTCACGTAATTCTGCGCCTTCATAAAATGGTTTGAGTTGGAGCTGGAACGGGAGAGTCTCAAACATCGCGTCATCGCGCTTATCGCGGCCCTCAAGTCTCTTCGTAATGTCCGTTACGTCTTTTATTGTTGGGATGATCAAGAGGTCGGGGGCATACTGGAGAGCGAACGCATTGCCTTCCAATCCCATGATTTCTTCCAGTGCGAGGCGTTCATGTTGTTCCTGTGCCTGCATTCGTTGGTACACAATGCTCGTTGAGAAAGACCTTCCTTGGACAATATGCTTCCCTGCGCGCAGCGCTGGCAAAAGCACTCTCTTGTACAAAATGAGCCTGTCCAAAGCATACGCTTCAGCAGTTGCATGCGCGGAATAACTCCTTCCATTATTGGCGATCATCTCGTAGCGTATTTGTCTGCCAATTCCGGTGTGTGTTGGCTCGGACGTCAGCAAGACGTCAAAGTCATCAAGATTGAAGAAGGCGGTATTGAACCTTTTTCCGTGGGTGCGCTGCTCAAATTCAGGATGAATGTGATTCGTCTGCCAGTAATCTTCAACATTAAAAACTCTCATCCCAAGCGATTCCAGG
>CAZHJH010000166.1:0-1066 GCA_964533475.1 uncultured Methanosarcinales archaeon | reverse complement strand
CCCTCTCCCAATTCCATCGAGACCGTCAATGACCGTAAACGTTCCCGGAAGTCCATGTGTCATATGATGAATCTCTCCATTCATGGGGTTTTAATACGTTGCTGCGTTGCAATAGCGGAGACGGAATATCTATATTAGAAACTACGCATTTAAGAATCACAATCGTTATTAAGACTTCAACTGCAATTTTGATCATGCCTCTCCCTCGACTTCAGCATTTCTCCGACGAAGAAACGGCACTTCTTGCGCATTACATCTTCACGAATCCGCTAGGAGAGACTTCTATGATGCATTATAATGAACTCGTGCGCGCGGAGGAGTTATCGCCTATTGCGTCAGCCGTTTCACGGACGCATGTTTCGACCGTTGAGCGTACGCTGGATTTTATTGACAAAGAGAAGAGGGCTGTTGCTCGCGATTTAATTCCTCATATTAGGGCGATTGTGCAGCTGACGCGTAGCCCTGATGGATCCTTGTTCGTTTCCAAGAGAGCGGCAGATTTCAATCAAAAGTGGGTTATTGGGCACGGTCACAGTTCAATTAAAGAGGAGACGCAGCTTTTTGGATTCATGGAGCACATCTCTGATTGCGCGCTTGATGCGTTGCTTGGGCATCCGCTTTCACGTCCACAGGTGAAATCAACGCGCTATATCAGTTATGGTGAAGTATTGGACAGATCGCTTTCCGATCCTGACATTCTTAGGCTTCCCAATCCAGAAAAATTCCTGGAGTACATCCGGTTCATGAATCGCAGATATCTTGAGGTGACGCATGTCCTTGCGGATGCCGTTCACGCACATCCTGACACGAGAGCGTATTATGCCTGGATGCGAAGCGAGCCACAAGCGCGAGAACATCTTCGCAGGACTGAACAAGAAAGGAAAAAAGGTCAAGAGACTGATCTTGACCAAGCACACGCTGAACGACATAAGTATTTAAATTGGCTCTCGCTTGAGAAACAAAGGGAGGATGCCGAAAAATTCGTTCTCGATTATTCCCGCATGTATTTGCTTGCGGTCACAAAAACATCCACTGTTTTTTCCGTTGACGCAAGAACACTGGAAGA
>CAZHJH010000165.1:249-2227 GCA_964533475.1 uncultured Methanosarcinales archaeon | reverse complement strand
AATCGGCAAGTAGTGATGTGCAGTGTTGCAAATGATCACCATTTTCGTTGCTCCAGCATTCAAAAGCACATTGCAGGATTGCTGCAACTCCTTAACCAATGATTCCCTGTTCAGAATGGATGCGGTTCTGTCCCGTGTTTTAGGATTCATATATACTAACACCCGCATATGATCCTGTTCTCGCTGCACTGGTGAATATTTTGTAAGCAAATGTAAAAAGTGTGTTGAGCTCTCGGGTCCCATACCCCCCAATACCCCCAAGACAAATTGTTTATTCATCTGTAATCTCGGCATAAATGCGCCGAACACCCCTTGCTGAGCTCTGCTCCTCCGTAATCCTAATATGCCCTATTTCCCCCGTCCTGTCAACATGCGGACCGCGGCATAGCTCAATGGAAAAATCACCTACTGAGTACACTGAAACAACAGGAGGGTACTGCGACCTGTCAAAGAAGGACAGCGCGCCTCTCTGTATTGCCTCTTCATAGGGCAATTGTGTTTTCACAACAGGGATGTCTTCATCGATTTTATGATTTATTAATTGTTCGACCCGCCTTATTTCCTCAGGTGTTAATGGCGTTTCATGAGCGAAGTCGAATCGTAACCTTTTGTCGGTGATGTGGCTGCCTGCTTGCCTAACATGTTCACCCAAAACGATTCGAAGCGATTGATGGAGCAAATGTGTGGCGGTGTGATACTTTGTTGCATTATCTGTTGTTTCTGCCAATCCGCCAGCAAACTTCCCCTCAATTCCCGCTCTGGACACAGCTCTATGCTTCTCACGTGCAAGATGATACCCTTGAATATCCACAGCAATTCCTTCTCTTCCCAGTATTTCCTGCGTGAGCTCTATGGGAAATCCAAAAGTATCATAAAGACGGAATGCGACTTGCCCGGCTAAAGTGTCGCCTGCATGTTCCGCAATGATTTTATCAAGCTCGCGTCGCCCTTTATGTAGTGTCTGCTGAAACACTCTGTGCTCCATAACCATCGTCTGTTCTACATATTTCATAGATCTCAATGGCTTGTCCTTCTGCAACACTTGTAAACACTCTTTAAATAATGCATCGCATGCCGTTATACCTAAAAGCTCTGCGTTATAGATCGCTCGTCGCGTAAGACGTCGTAAGACATACCCATGAAGTTTATTGCCTGGCAAAACTCCCTCATCAGCGATATAACTGGCAGCACGAATGTGGTCGGAAATGATATGCTTCGACTGTTCATTCTGCACGCTTGCAAGGCTTACAACAATATCGCCGATTTCGTCAAGCGGGAACACTTCATATACCGAGTTTCTGCCTTGAAGGACCGCAGTCAGCCGCTCTAATCCGGCTCCTGTATCAATAACTCTAGGATCTAAGGGGTACAAAGTCCCGTCCCTGCCACGATTATAAGTCATAAAAACCCCAGCATTCCATATCTCAACAAAGCGAGGCATTTCATCACCCGGTCTTGCATCAGGTCCATGCTGCTCACCCCGATCGTAGAACACCTCCGTACACGGGCCGCAAGGACCTGTTTCTCCCATTGACCATAAATTATCCTGAGCCGGTCTAAAGTGAATCTGTTCATCGGATATGCCAAGCGACCTCCATATTTCAGCAGATTCATAATCTGGGGGTATTGATGAATCTCCCTCAAAAACAGTAACTGCAAATCTTTGTTGATCAAGTCCAAATCCATGAGTGAGCAATTCGAGGGCGAATGCAAGCCCCCGGTCTTTCCAATAGTCTCCAATGGACCAGCTACCGAGCATATGAAAATATGTGAGAGTTCTATTGTTCGTTCCAACGCGATCAATGTCGATTGTTCTCACGCAACTCTGGTCAGATGTTAGCCTGTGGGCCGGTGGCGTCTCGAGACCCATAATAATTGGCTTTAATGCGTGAACACCAGAATTGATGAATAGTGCTGAAACGTCCTCTTCGGGTGGCAGCAGACTCCGGTTGGGCATTACATCATGTCCCCTCTCACG
>CAZHJH010000165.1:0-239 GCA_964533475.1 uncultured Methanosarcinales archaeon | reverse complement strand
AAGACGTTGTTGCTGTCGGCCAGGCCTATGGAAAATATCCTAGAAATGTTTCTCGTATGCTATGGTAGTCCACAATAATTCCCCCGAAACAGCAAAGTCATTGTTAATTTATAAGTTTAATGGTGGTATTTGTCGACATGTTGGTTAGAACTCTCATTTGTTACCATCCAAGTCGCTATGGTGGACAGATTCTCTATTATACCTTCCTGCTTTTTCTCCAATAACGAGATATTCATCGA
>CAZHJH010000164.1:0-2229 GCA_964533475.1 uncultured Methanosarcinales archaeon | reverse complement strand
AAATAGCAGCTGTGCTCATGAACGAGCAGGGCAGAGTGCTCAAGGAAAAGCGCATTGCGACGCCTCAGTCGAAAAAGGCGATCATAACCGCGCTGCGTTCTCTTATCGAGTCTTTGAAGACAGCTCAGACGAAAGGTGTAGGCATGGGCTGTCCGGGGTTTGTGAAACCTGATGGCAGGCTCGCCATGATTCATAACGTTTCCTCGCTTATGAACGTTAATCTGAGGAAGGAATTGCGCCTTCCCTTGGTTGTTGCGAATGACGCGAAGTGTTTCGCGCTTGCTGAGCATATGTATGGTGCCGGGAAAGGCACAAAGAATATGATCGGAGTGGTGTGGGGCACAGGAATTGGAGCCGGTATTATCGTCAATAATCAGCTTCTCATGGGCGCTCAGGGCGCCGCAGGCGAGATTGGTCATACAATAATAGATCCGGGCGCGAAAAACCGCTGTACGTGCGGAAGGTATGGTGATTGGGAGAGCCTCTGCGCAGGCCCTCAATTGCTCAGGCAGTATACACTTTTAGGGGGAAAGTTCATGGAAACTGCCATTATTCTGAAAAGCACGGAGGACGCTGCAAAGATTGTGAAAAAGACGGCGCTGGAGTACATGAGCATAGGCATCGCAAACCTTATTATGGTTTTTAATCCCGAGAAAGTCGTTTTGGGAGGCGGCTTAAGTAATCTTGATGTGTATCCTGAATTAAACAGGCTCGTGCGTAAGCGTGTGGGCAAGGACTTCTCCTGCGTTATTGTCAAGAATAAGATGGGTGATTCCGCGGGAAAGATAGGAGCCGCTTCTTTAGTCTTTACCAGTGCTTGAGGGCTTTGTCGACATTTGAGCGCCAGTTGTCTATAATCCTGATGACGGATTTCCTTACGATCTTAGAATCACTGAGCGTGTACAGGAAGAGGTATCCTCCGCCCTGCAAATTTTCCTGTTTGCGTATGAGAATCTGTTTTTCATAAAGTTTTTTCACGGCTCGCTGCACCGTCGTTATGTTTAAATTTGAAGATTTCGCCACGCGCTCCGCGCTCATAGCCTCATCAGGATGGCTTGAGAAATGCATGAGCACTTTGAATTCCGCGGTGCGCAGGCCTAACGCGCACTTCACAACCTCTTCAACTTTGAACTGCTTGCACGCGAAGTCGATCATCGTTTCAGGAGCTCGTCTATTTTCTGTTTGAGCATAGCCTTGGGAGCGTATCCCACAATTCTGCCAATCTCCTTACCGTTTTTGACCATGACTAAGCAGGGAATGCCTTGGATTTCATATTTTAGGGATAGCGCTTCTTCCTCTTCCGTGTTCACTTTGCCAAAGACGAGCTTTCCCTTGTATTCATCGCTGAGCTCATGAAACACGGGAGCCATCATTCTGCACGGCCCGCACCATGACGCCCAGAAGTCTAGGATCACGGGGATCTTGGATTGCGCTACGGTTTCCTCAAAATTTCCATTCGACACTTCGACCGTTGCCATTCTGTACCCTCCGGTTGTTCACAGTACTGCGGAAATATGGCAGTACTATATAAAGCCTGTGGAGTGCTGCAAATTACGGGTGTTTAAGGCAGTACCAATAATGTTTACCCGAATTTAGACAGGATCAATCGCCCAATTTCTGCAATATACTCTTCAGCTTCCTTGCTTCCGCCAGAAGTGATGTGAATGAGGTATAGATCTTTGCAAATCCATAGATGATAATAGTAAACATTTGGCTCATTGTACTGGCCGCCATAATCATGCTCGTTGTTAACACGAAATCTGCTCTGATCTCCATAATCATTCTCACTTATAAGCCCTTCGATACTGTAATAATGGAGAGAATTATATTGGTATGAGCCATTGAGGGCTTCGTAATTTTCAAATTTCTGCAATTCAATTATTACTTGAGTATCATTCAAGCTGCTAATGTTGTAGATACAGAGGCTATGTTGCCCCAGTGATGAATCCACTATATTTGAATAATTTTCCTCTGTTTGGCAATTAGTTCCATTACCCGTAATCCCCAGCTGCTGAAGATCTTGCTCATTAATATCGCTCGTCATTCCAAGTTGCTCAAGGTCTTGAATATTTAGCACCAGCTCCTGGGTTCCTGAGATTGTCTGAGTTGTTGGCTTTGACGGTGCGTCTGTTGAGCATCCTACGATAATTATCAGGAGAATTGCTAAAATTATAGCCAGTTTCATACTATCACTATAGAAAGAGAGTATGTTTTTAAATATTCCTAAAA
>CAZHJH010000163.1:1779-2233 GCA_964533475.1 uncultured Methanosarcinales archaeon | reverse complement strand
GCTTTTCCTGCAGCACTTTGGGTATGACAATGATGGCCTGCCTGCCATGCTTCGCGATTTTCTTTGTGATTGTGTACTCTTGCATGCAACCCCTATGTATCAGGTATACATAAGTAGGCTCAGATTTAAGAAATTTACGCTTTGTTACTACTAATTAATGGTGTAAAATCGTCAATTGAGCGCAAATCTTCTTAAACGCTGCCAGCTTCTCAAGGGTATGCGTTACGGCAATCTACACCCACTCAGAGTCGCTGAAAGACTTTTTTCCAATAGCGGCTTGACTCCTAAACCCGATGCTGACCTAGCTGACCTTATTATGCCTGTCCTCGCCTGCATGCCAGAGGAGCGCTTAACAGAATTTCTCAAAAGGTATGAGCGGTTTGATGGAGCCGTTACGGTGATGGGAATAAATCAAAGGGTTGAACATTCCTATCTGAGAGACACGCTCAAAGAG
>CAZHJH010000163.1:0-1769 GCA_964533475.1 uncultured Methanosarcinales archaeon | reverse complement strand
AAGCCGCAGGATTATCCCCAGAGCAAACTCGACAGTTGCTGCTTCACACTCTTGACACGGACCCGTATGAATTCAATAGTGTGAATATCCATGTGTTGTTGCTTGCGCGCGCACTTGAAAAATCTGCTCTCCCTCAAACGAATATCCCGGGGAATCTTGAAACTCTGCTCAACCTCATCCGATTGTCCGCAGAGGAAGGAGTGTTGGACTCATCACTCTTTTCCTTTGCGCATGCAGTAGCGCTGGGACTATCAGTGGACCAAGCATCAAGAGTGATTGGAAGGCTTCCTGACGCGGATGGATCACTTTGCGGATATGTTGTTGGCAAGTTCAATGATGCGCTCGGAAGTTTGAAATTCTCCGACGTGGATCCTGCACTGGTTGTGGACGTATTTGATATTCTCGGGGGTAAAAGACCATATTTTCAATCCCACGAATATACGATGTTTCACTGGGCTGTTGCGTTGCTCGTGCCAGATAGCGGGATGACCCCTAATCAATTTTTAGAACTATTCGCAACTCATCCCCCTCACAAAGAGGGTGCCGAGGCCGTATTGCGAGGTATGAAAGGATCAATTCCTGAAGGGTATAGTAAAAAAGCAGCGCCTGATGCTTATTTTAAAAGGATACAAGGACCTCTAGAGCACGCAACGCTTCCGTATCAAACTCAGCGAAGTTTTCATGCAGGCATGAGCGACCTTCAACAAATGGCTGTGGCACGATCGCATCGCTGGGAAGATGTGGGAGAAGGATACTGGATTTTTGCACCTGAAACTGAGACATGGTATTCCTTAGGCGGCATTTTGGAAGTCAGACCGGGAAAACTCAGACACAATTTCTTATCTTATGACATATCCAGATTAAGCAAGCGCCCATTTTTGGTACATATACATCCTAAAGATCTAGACATTATGGTTGCACCACAAAGAGAAAGTTTGACATACCCGTGGCTACAAGATGACGCTACACAATTCCTAACATCAACGCCGAGCCGGGCAGATTACTCTGTAGTCTCCAGCATGGTGCGAGATGCAGGCAACAGGGTACACCCAAGAAATTTTATTGTACATTCACAAGGCATTACTGAGTTTCCTGTTCCCAAAGAAATCGGTCAAATTGATCACATGGCTGTTGTATTTCGGGACCTTAGGGATAAAGCAATGTTGGAATTTGACATTGAGAGTTATCTGCGGCAAAATCATCATGCGCCCGGACAGCTTGTAAAGAAATTAGTGACTCATCTCAATACACTCATAGCACCAGAGTTTCGTTTCAAGATGTACGTTACAAGTGATGCAATTTCACCTTGATATCTTGTTCTTACCTTGGATGAATTCGTACGAGTGGTGCGATAGACTTTTATAGTGGTGTAGCTCTGACACGAATATGGCAGCAGATCCCGTGGACAAATTTGCCGTGACCGTAGACGCCGTCGTGTTCACAATACTTGACAAGCAGCTCAAGATTCTTCTGATAAAAAGAAAGAATGACCCTTTCCGGGGCAGCTTTGCGCTTCCCGGAGGTTTTGTCAATGAGAAAGAGAATCTTGAGGACGCTGCGAAGCGCGAACTTGAGGAAGAGACGGGCGTGAAAAATATCTACTTGAAAAAGCTCGTCGCGTTCGGCAATGTGGGAAGGGATCCCCGAGGAAGAGTGATTACGATTCCATACCTCGCGCTCATCGCGGCAGACGATATTAAGCTGCACGCAACAACGGATGCGGAGCTCGCGAAATGGCATTCGGTATATGATCTGCCAAAGCTCGCGTT
>CAZHJH010000162.1:0-2237 GCA_964533475.1 uncultured Methanosarcinales archaeon | reverse complement strand
ATGGAGAGCAGGCTTGATGGATTAAGAGAGATTGTGAGAAATCCAGTGTATGGAACAATCGTGATTCCTGAAACGCCCCTGGCTCCGATGCGTGTCCAAGTAGCACCTTCGATTCGGGCTTTACCCGCGCGTATATCAAAAGAATCAATAATTCCTGGAGCATTCTATGTTCTCTCGGCCTCAGAACATCTTCAAGTTAATGGAATGCGATTTGACGATAATGATCAGCCGTTTATCATTCCTTATAATTGCAAGGACGCTAAAGAGATCTCCCAGCGTGTGATGGACGCCCTCAAAATCGAGGATGTTGCTATTGGAGATATCGTTGCGGTGCTCACACTGCGGCGCAGGTCAGATGAGCTTAAGGAATACTACTTGTTTAAATTCAATAAGGACACGGGAACCTTAGCAGATATGACTCACTTCACTCCTGACAAGCACCTCTTGGCAAAGCACGGTTTTCGCATAGGCTGCTTAGGTTGGCACAACGGAATTCTGATGAGCCAGCATACGGAAACTGGCGATGAAATTATCGCTCTGGACGGGAAAGTCAAAAAAATACGCACCGAGGGGCTTGCGGAGACCCTATTTCCGTTTTCTCAAGGATTTGTGTATAAAGTAAAACAGGTGACAACAGGATCAGGAGAAACTAAATCAGCAGTCTATTATAACGGTACAGCTCTTTTTAGGGAAGAATCGCATGGTAGGGAAGAATCGCATAGGCTGGCAGTGTGCGGTGATCTTGTGTCAATCACGACAAAAACAGGCCATTATGTTGTGGATCCTCGAACTTCAACGCGTAGGATATGGCCTATCCTATTTGGAGCGCGGAGCGTGCTTGCGCATAATGGAATTTATGAACACGTTGTCGTGCATGAAGGTACTCTGGATGTCACCCAGTACGCATCACGAGAAGATTTGTTGGCGGGCAAAATAATGAACTCAATGCGCATAGAAGACGAGCGTTTGCACGAAATCGACGAATTATGGGCTCCAAAACCCAACGTCATCGTAGCAGGAAAGGATCCTGATCGTCTTGTCCTTGTTCAAGCACAGCAGGGCAAGGTCCAGGAAATCATTGTGCCTCTGATGAAATGTTCTGGAGGGCTGTACCATGCATTATGAGATTGTTCGAGGGAGTATTGTTGGAGATCAAAACACAGCGCATGATAGGCGACGCTCCCATGAACATAAAAAAGGCAATGAGGATTTTTATTTTGTTGATGCGCATAACGGAATCTATATCCTCGCAGACGGACTTGGAGGCCATAAGGCGGGAAAAACAGCGGCAGAGCAAGCTACTATGTATGCGGCGCGTTTGTTGCAGGAATTCAAACTTGATATTGACCTTGGAAGATACACTTCGATCCAAAAAACGCTCGAAGAAGTGATGCGCATGTGCAATAAAAGAATCAAAGATCTTGGCGCCGCCCGATTAGAATATGCGGGAATGGCAACAACGCTTGACGTGATGCTTATTCACAATGATGTGGCGCATATTAGCCATATCGGAGATGCAAGCGTGTATCATTGGAACGGCAGGAAGCTAACATTGCTCACGGAGGCGCACGAGATTGGTGAGACACGGCAATCAGAAGCGCTAACTAAAGCAGCAAGGATTCTGCATGGCGCGGGAATCACGCATGCTATAGGTCTTGAAGATCAACTCTCGCCACAATATGTTGAGCACATCATGCTCCCAGGGGATTGTGTGTTTATGGCAACGGATGGAGTTGCTGAATTTTTAACAGCGCGAGAAATAGCATCTTCACTGCAATCGTTCCCGGATGTCCGTACACCACTTTGGAGTCTCATAAGAAAGCCACAGGCCGTTGCCCGAGCATATGCTCGTATCCATGGATGCGATGTTCAAGAAGCGCAGCGGGATATCGGAGGATATGACAATGCAACATTCATTTGTGTGAGGAGGATACCATGCCCATAAGCGAACCCCAGGAAGAATCGATACTGGACAGACTGCCTAAGATTATTGCGAAACATCCGGATATAACGGAGTTTCCGGGCAGGGTTATTGGGGGGAGTTACACGACCGGGGTGTGGGTGTATAAGGATGTGCGTGTGAAAGGAATAGGCGAAAAACTCGCAATGAAAGTGCTCATCCCATCGCATGCAGGAGACATCGCAAAGAGAGAACAAGAAGCGAAAAGAGTGTACGGTTTCCATACTCACCCCGAGGTTAAAGGGCACCCCCATGTCCTACGCCTTTATGGGGATTA
>CAZHJH010000161.1:0-2257 GCA_964533475.1 uncultured Methanosarcinales archaeon | reverse complement strand
CGAAGAATTAACTCAATCATAACTCCGTGTATTTCACACTCTTCCCCTTGACTTTATCTACAGGGTATCGTTTCTCATTCAATGCAATTTTGGCCGTCAGCGTTTTTGCGAGGTCAATGTCATACCTCTGCGCGATGCGCACAAGAAACCAGAGAATGTCTGCCAGTTCAGATTCTATCTCGCCTTTTTTCTTTGGATTTCTGAAAAATTGCTCGATTTCTTTCTCGTTCTTGAACCTAAAATGCTCGAGAAGCTCAGACGCTTCCGTGATTATTCCAATCGCAAGGTCTTTGGCATTGTGATATTGATCCCAGTCACGGGTTTCGCAAAAGCTCTGCACTTTTTTCTTCAGATCCTCAATTGTCGTTTTTTGATCCATCGTGTTTACTCAACGTTACTCTCGTTGTTTCTTCCTTTTCAATGAACTGGTTTAAGAGCTTTGCCAATTCCTCTTGGATTTCGTTGTTGTTCAACATCTTCGCGAGCTCATATGTGTCCGGAACTGCGAGCGCGTCCCAAAGCCCGATCTTTTTTAGCAATGTGTAAAACGCGTCCTTCCTCTCATCATCGCGCTTTGGAAACGAAAGCTTAGGATACGACATAATGCACACTTTGTGGTCCGTGCCAAACACGGTCTGCACTCCCTGCTGACGAGCGTACTCGAGAATTTTGGCTCTCACATTCTCAAGCTCCTCCTGGTTACGGCGCACAAGGTCAGAATACTCCAAAAACTTGCGAACAAGATCTACACCCTCCTGCCTCGATAATTTCACTCCGGTTTCCTGAGCAGGATACAAATGCTTCCATTGAGGACAGATACGCTTGTATTCGCACCAGTCACACAATTTTGAAACGTTCGCCTTAAAGTCAGACGTTGCCTCAATAATCCCAATCTGCCTTAAGACATCCATGCGGAGCTGCTCAATCTCCTCATCAGATCTTGTTGAGACCATCTCAGTATCGAACGCGAGGTAATGCCAGATGAGCTTAATATCCTTTGTGTCAGGATACATATGCTTAATACCATATGCGTATATAGCAAGCTGCCTGTCACGGTCCATCGCGTCCTGTTTGGGCAGCGTATTGCTCGTTTTGTAATCATGGATCTCAAACACGCCGTCGTGCGTCAACGCGAGCCTGTCAATCCTGACGTGAATCATATACGTATCATCTAAAGGAACCATATTCTGCGTTTCAAGTGCTACGGTTTTCGCTTGATTGAATGGATAATACCGCGCGTAGTAATCCCGGATAAAGCGTTCTCCTAATGCGCGGTACTGCTCTTTTGAAACATGCTGCTTTACGATCACAATATTATCCGTCCATTGCGCATCCCATGATTCATGATAGAAGTCAACAAGGTCCTGCACCGCGAGAAGATGAGCAACTTTAAGATCAGCGTAGAGTTTTTCAAGCGCTTCATGCACTAATCCGCCCATGAACGCCTCAATCGTGTTTTCTACTTCGGTCTCAATCTTTTCAATATACTTGTATTTATACTTCAAACCGCACTGCTCATAACATCCCAATTTAGAATGGCTATATGTAGGCATATGACCAGAAAATCACAGCAATATATAAAGATTAAGCGGAGATGTCCAGTGAGCGTCATACTCTAGCCAAAACATCATCATTGAGCACGCAAAAACATTTAAATCCGAAGAGAGTTCAGTTAGTTCTATGAATGAATTTGGTCTATTTGTAGTACCTCTTGGTGATTTGGAGCATCTCCCCTCCAAAGAAGATGCTGCGGTCAGGATGCGTGTTCTGGAAGGCGCGTTTGGAAGCGAATTTTTACATGACCTTGCTGAATCGATGACTCCAAGCACTTTCGTGGCGCAACCAATACCCCCCGGTCAACCCAAATACCCAGTTTATGAAAGGGATGGCCTTCCCTTCTGAATAATCCGAAGGTTTAAATAGGCTGTTCCTTTCATTCTTCCCATGCGACCTCGATTTAAGCAGCGCTGTGTACGCTGCAGAAAGAATATGGTCATTGTGACCGTGGGAAGTTCTTACCCCTTGTGCTATGACTGCCAGAAACATGAGCTTGTTGGGAAGGTTAAGGATCCCAAAATGAAAAAAATGTTTGACATTCCGGAGGAGTATTACAAAAACAGCCTTTTTCTGAGGTCAATAAAGATCAATTACCTCAAATTCGGAAAACTCACGGATAAACAGATTGAGTTCTTTAAAAAAGCAACCGAGAATATGAAGAACGAACGCTCAGCCGATCCCGGGACTAACACCTGAGGAT
>CAZHJH010000160.1:0-2272 GCA_964533475.1 uncultured Methanosarcinales archaeon | reverse complement strand
CCACATGGTCTAATATTTTAACACAATCTTCAACGAGTTTTTGGGTTGTGTTCGCTTTCGTGCTTGCGAAGGGCTTACTTCTTCCAGCTCCCCGCTGGTCAAAAAAAATCATCTTCCATTTCTTTGGGTTGTAGAACAGTTTATGCTTGTCTGTAAACCCCGCACCAGGCCCGCCATGCAAAGAAAGCACAGGGTTTCCTCTCGGATTCCCGCAGACTTCGTAATAGAGTTGATGTCCATCTCCCACAGGAAGATAGCCTTTCTCAAGAAGTTTTGGGAGTTTTATCATTGTTCATCGAAAATTGAAGTGCAGGCGCGCCTGAGAATGGAAACCCAAAGCATGAGTGAGCTACCCTAGCTCTTCCTCCATTTCGCTTCCCTTTCAGCACGGGCTCTCTTGGTGAGTGCTGCTGCATTCCTGCCCTGACACGATTCCCATGAAAACTCATCCGAAAGGACAAAACTTCACAGTCCGAACCAGGACTCAGTTCACACTTCGAATGCCGCTTCCCAAGCTTCGGTCCTGTGTAAAGCCCGTTCACAGCGACAGGAGAGGGCTAACCTCCCGACCTAGCCTGCATCATTGTGATGTGTGTATGCTTTTTTAAAGCTTTCTAGAGAATCTCAATAATCCTGCACGCCTTGTTGTCGTAAATAACCTTGTACTCATTCTCCGGCATGGGGAACTTGCCTGCAAAATGGTCTTCATACACCTCAGGAAGGTAGATATAACTCGCGTTAAAATGGTCTTTGAGGACGGCATGCGGGTCAAAATATTCATACACGGGAGCTGTCGCAATATTGATGAGCGCGTATTCTTTCATGAGCGTTTCATTATGCCTGAGCATGAAATACAAAGCCCAGCCGCCTATGGCTTTTCCCTCAGGGTAATAGTACATCGTGAATGGGGATGCAGCCGCATTCACGAAGAACACAGATTGTCCTGGCTGCGCGTATTCACTCAGGAATACATGGCACTCGTCTGTTCCTTCCGGGTTTTGTTTCGCCACTTCGATGGGCAAGAGAAATCTTCCTATCGTGAGCGTTGATGCGGTGAATGCAACAAGCAGGATGATGAGCGCCAGATTATGTCTTGCTTTGACCGGCTGGAACACATGCGCTGCAAGGAGCATCGTGAAGGGTAAGGCATATTCGATTGTTCTGTCTGTTTTGATCGTGAGCAGCAGAAAAAATGCTGCGATGAGCGTGAGTGGATGGTCCCAGCGTTTGAGGAGGATCATGAAAAGTGCGAGAAATGCGAGGAGAATGAGAAAGTAAAGGTTATGGTCCAGGAATATCTTGGGATCCGGAGGCAGGTTTTCATAAATGTTGCCTACTTGCGTCGTTTGGTTGATGGAGACATTGAGCACATTGATGAAGTCGATTTCAGGAATGTTAAGTTGCCCGTCAAGCCATTGAATTTTGAGAAACGTGAGATTGTTCGGGAAGTACGGGAAGATGATCGTTCCTATAATGATTGCCGCAATCGCGACACCTGCCGGCTTCCATACGAGTTTTTTGTGCTTGAGCGTGAGGTAGAACGCAACGATTCCTGCAGGAATAATCGCTAACGGATATGCATAGTACGTCCAGCTGAACAGGAAGATCGTGATGAATAATGGTGTATAGCGTTGCTTGTATGCGAAATAATACACAAGCATCATAAACGCGATGCCTAAAGGTATTGTGCGTAATTGGGTCATTCTGAAGAGAAATCCCCAAGAGATGAGGAGGAAAGAAGCTGTCCAAATCCATTTCAGTGAATATCCTTCCTTGCTGAGAATGAAGTAAAACACTCCAAGCATGATGCTTGTCATAAGCGTAATTCCGATGAGATTCGCCCAGTACAATGGCAAGAATGTTAATGGAATCAGCGCAACGTGAAAGAGGAAATGCCCGTCGCTGAATGTGTCTGCGTATACGGTATATGCTAGATGCTCATACTGCCTGCTGAGTCCATGGTCTTTAATGAAATTCGCTAAAGCAAGATGGTAGTATGTGTCTCCGTACGCGACGTCAACATACGTATACAGAAAGAGCATGACCCCTAGGGTGAAGAAGAGGATGAGGAGATAGGGGAAACATTTCTTTATCGCCATTCTATACGCATAAAAAACCGGGATTTAAAAGAATTGCTGGTATTGATTTGTTTAAATCTCAATCCCGTGCCGTATTGCTTCTCTGACAATGGTCACTTTTGTCTTTAATGATTCAACTTCTTTAGGGGTGTAACATAGGAAATCTACAGGATAATCAAGATTCCATTTCATAT
>CAZHJH010000159.1:322-2310 GCA_964533475.1 uncultured Methanosarcinales archaeon | reverse complement strand
TGACCTGCAGCCCGGGAATGATCTGGCGCAGCAGCGTCATGAGCACTTCTAATGTTGGACCTCTTCCAGGATCATTGAGCAGGTGAATCTCATCAACGACAATCGTTTTTACGCTCGTGATCCATGGCGTGTGATGCCGCAATAAAGAGTCAAGTTTTTCCGCCGTGCATATGATAAGATCGTAATTTGCGAGATACGATTCTGCCTCGTCGAGATCACCTATCGAAAGCGCGATTTTGATTTTATTCCCGTACCTTTTCTTAAAATCCCTGAATTTCTCATTTGCGAGCGCCTTCAATGGCACGATGTACACGGCTTTTTTTCCTTGATGAACAATTGTATTGATGCATGCCATCTCACCCACGAGCGTTTTCCCCGAAGCAGTGGGCGAGCACACAATCATGCTCCTTCCTTGCATAAGGCCTTTTTCGATGGCTTTTTTCTGACAGGGCCTCAATTCCGTGATGCCTTCCTGAACGAGGACTTCATACGTGTCCTTGGGGATGTGGTCCTCATATTTTTGGATGAGCATATACCGAGGGATTAAAAAGGGGTATATGAATATAGCCCATACATTTATATACTGCAATCTCTAGTTTTTCGCGTATGATCGAGCTGCGCAAAGATTACATTCTTGACAGATGGGTGATTATCTCTGAAGGGCGCGGAAAAAGGCCGAAGCAGTTCAAGAAGCAGGAAACCGTGCAGGACGCAACGTGCTTTTTCTGCCCGGGCAATGAGTCTATGACGCCGCAGGAGATAGGGCGCATTGCGCAGGGCGACAGCTGGAAGATCCGATGGTTTCCGAACAAGTTTGCAGCGGTAGTTCCTGACGTTTACGCGGCTCCTAACAACGGAGGGCTCATCACGATGCCTGCGTTTGGCTATCATGAAGTCATTGCAGAAACGAGCGATCATACGAAGCAGCTCTGGGACCTTTCGCAGGAAGACTTACTCGCGCTCCTGAGAGTATATCAGGCGCGCTACCGCGAACTCATGCAGCGCAAAAACGTAAAATATGTGCAGGTTTTCAAGAATCACGGCAGGGAAGCGGGAACATCCATTATCCACACGCACACGCAGCTTGTGACATTACCCATTATTCCTCCGGCATTGCTCCAGGAAATCCGCGCCGCTAATAAAGGAGGAAAATGCCAGTATTGCGAAATCATTAAGCAGGAATCGAAAACGGAGAGAAAAGCGATCGAAACTGAACATTTCATCGCGATCTGCCCGTACGCATCCCGGTTTAATTATGAGCTCTGGATCTTTCCTAAGCAGCATTACAAGACGATGCTCGACATTCCTCCCGAGACCACAAAAGACTTGTCCGTGATGATGAGCAAAGTCCTCGCAAAACTCAAGGAGCTGGATTGCGCGTTCAATTATTATCTCCATTATGCCCCTGCTGGAAAAAACTTTCATTTCCATATCAAAGTCACTCCGAGAATGTCCACATGGGCGGGATTTGAGTTCTCCTCGGACGTTGTGATCAATTCTGTCCGGCCGGAAGATGCGGCTGCGTTCTATGCTGGAAAGTCATAATCAAGCGATTGCAGGGGCAGATTCGCGGCGAGGCGAAATCTTCAAAAAGTTTAAATAGTTGCTGCACCTCAATGCCAAAATGGGGGCGTATACAGATGGTAAACTCTAAAGTAAAATTTGGTTCTTTATTAATGCTGGTTGCAGCATTGGGTTTTATTGGTTACGCAATAATATTTTTTGTGAGAAATTTTACAGACGCTTTCCTGGAGCTTGGGATTACCGGCGCACAGGTTGACAAAGGCAAAGATGCAATCATTGCATTCAGCCCTGCACTCTATAATTATATAAGCCATTTGCATGTAGCGGTTTCCGGGTTTATATTTGCCACGGGATTAGCAGTTGCGGGATTGTCATGGTATGGCGTCAGAAGAGGACAGATGTGGGCGTGGGTATTTGCAGTTGCCAGCCCCGTAGTCGGATTAGCCATTGCGTTGCCCTTACAT
>CAZHJH010000159.1:0-312 GCA_964533475.1 uncultured Methanosarcinales archaeon | reverse complement strand
GGACATCTTGGGTTAATTTATCTTGCGACAGTCATTTTTGTAATCGGCGCCGTGCTGTCACTTGTTGGATTAAGGAACCCAAGAAGTTAAAATAAAATACTCAATACGATCTTAGCTACTAGTTGGCAAACCATTTAATGAAACTCGCTGCTTTGTCCTCGCTCTCATAGGGGACAGCAGCTCAAACAACGGATAGACTTGCTTCTTCATGCATTATGTCGCAAACTATATAAATGGCAACATTAATCAAGAACACACAAAAAGAGGACTCATGCGCATAACCCACTCATTTGGAAAGTTACGACTTGGCAA
>CAZHJH010000158.1:0-2388 GCA_964533475.1 uncultured Methanosarcinales archaeon | reverse complement strand
ACGAGTTTTTGCAGGAGTCTGGTGTCATCTTCGTTACGAATAATCTTAATACCTTTCTCTTCCAAATCACCAATCTTGAACAGTAACGCGCCAATGGCATCATTCTGCTTATTGCCCCATTCCTCATGGAGCTCACTTCCGGTTACGGGATCATACCTTGGATGGATATACTGGAATTTATGCTGAGGTTTTTCGACCACAGCGAAATCAATCTTCCACTCATGCTTCAATAGAATATCCAAGAGGGCGCGGTAGATCTTCCTCACGTCAGCGTATTTCTTTGCGGCCTCGAATCCGAGCGCTTGGTAGATATTGTCGCGGATCCACGCGCGGTGATATCCCGTGCTGTTTGCCGGAGCCGCGCTTAACAGGCCAGAAGGCTGTTGAAGCTGCTTGAGCATCTTGAGCGAGTTTTTCATTATGCACCCCTATGCTCCATGAAAATGAGGTTATATTTAAACATTTCTATTTTAACAACTATTAAGTGACAACATAAAAGTTTATGGATCCCACTAGAATGAACTTAACCATTGTTTAAGAGGAGGCTTCTATCCATTTTAATAGGAACGTATGCGTAAAATAGAAAGATTTATATACCACAAAAGCTAAAGATATAGAAAAGAGTATAGTAGTATCCACTGAGTGGAAGCGTAAGCGCAATGAAAAAAGAGGTAGAGCAGAAGGCCTTTTTCTCAGGTGACCTTGATGGAAGAATAACGTCGTGGAGCGAGGGTGCTTCTTCGCTTTTTGGTTTTACTCAAGAGGAAGTTCTCGGAAAAATTCCGCCGCATATTCCAAAGGACAGGCTCCGTGATTTCCGCGCGATATTTCGAACGATTCGCGAGGGCAAGTCAGCGGAGTACATCACAACGAGACTGCACAAGGACGGAACCGTGCTCCCCGTGCATATCTATGTTGCTCCCCTCTACGACGGCGAACGCCTTCTCATCGGATATCATGGCTATTATGAGCCGATTGAACAGCAAAACGGGGCGCAGAAGCGCACGTTCACAAACATAAGGACGCTCCTCTTAGCTGATCTCGCGCAGGGCCAGCGCACGATCAACCAGATCGCGACAAATACTGGAATAAACTGGAAGACGGTCGAGAATCATCTTGTTTACCTCGCGGGCAAGAAGTACATCAAAGAAATCTTCAGCTCAAAGTTCGTGAGAATATTTGAACTTACTCCTGAAGGCAGAATGCTCGCGCCAAAAGAGGAAACTCCGGAAGCGCCCGGCATGGACATCGAGGTGAAAAAACCATGAAGGTCCTCATGTTCGGCTGGGAATTCCCACCCTTCAACTCAGGAGGTTTAGGGACCGCATGCCAGGGGCTTGTGAAAGGGCTCGCGAATAATGAAGTGGAGGTCACGTTTGTCATGCCCGCAATCCACGGGGCGCTTGACGGCGCAGCGAAAAAATTCGTTGACGCGTCGCAAATCTCGGGCGCAATTCGAAATCTCAAAATAAAAACAGTAGATAGCCTGCTCGCGCCGTATCTTACATCACTCAGCTATGATGAGCGTGTGAAAAAAATCGCGGAGATCATGAAAAAACCGCAGCAGTACGGAAGCACGATTTATGATGAAGCAAAGAGATACGCGGAAGCCGCGAAACTTGTAGCCCTCACTGAAGACTTCGACGTGATCCACTGCCACGACTGGATGACGTATGAAGCCGGAATCGCCGCGAAGAAGATATCAGGGAAACCCTTAGTGTGCCACATCCACGCAACGGAGTTCGACCGCACGGGAGGCACGAATAACCAGTACATCTATGATCTTGAGCGCAGGGGATTCCATGAAGCGGATAAAGTGATCGCGGTGAGCAATTACACGAAAGGAAAAGTGTGCTATCATTATGGCGTTCCCGACAGCAAAGTGGCGGTCGTCCACAACGCGGTTGAATTCACGAATACTCCTCTCACGGCAGAGGAGCACGCGATCAAAAAATATTTCAAGGTCGTTCTCTTCCTGGGAAGAGTCACGATCCAGAAAGGTCCTGATTGGTTCCTGTACGCGGCGCGCAAAGTGCTCGACAAAGACCCGAACGTGAAGTTCATCTTCGCGGGCAACGGGGACATGGAGCAGTTCTGCATTGAAAAAGCTGCTGAATTGGGCATCGGGCACAACGTGCTCTTCGCAGGATTCCTCAGAGGGCCGAGCATTGACCGCGCGTACAGAATGGCGGACTTGTACGTCCTGCCGTCCATCTCAGAACCGTTCGGCATCACGCCCCTGGAAGCGCTGCGCAATGGCACTCCCATACTCATCAGCAAACAATCCGGAGTGAGTGAGGTTGTCGAAAACGCGATCAAAGTCAACTTCTGGGATATTGACGAAATGGCGGACGAAATTCTCGACGTGCTCCACAATCCTGAACGCTA
>CAZHJH010000157.1:0-2395 GCA_964533475.1 uncultured Methanosarcinales archaeon | reverse complement strand
AATTAAACGAACATCTAATCCTGAACGCAATGCGTAAGCGATCGCGATTGCATCATCAACATCGCTTCCAATATCCGTATCAATGATGAGCGACATATTCCTCCGCCATTGCTTCAAGTAAATTTAACCCGGCAAGGATCGATTCACGCCCCATGCAAATCTCGTCTCCAAACATGAACGTGCGATAGCCCATGCGCATGAGGCTGTCCACATCTCCGATGTCTTGGCTTGTAGGCTCACCTGACTGGGCAAGGCTTGGAAATATTCGGGAAGCCGCGATTGCTTGAGGGTCCTTATTCACAATCGTCTCAACCGCGTTGATGATTTCGTGCGGTCGATTCACTTCAATGTACAAATCACCGCGAGCAGCCATGAGCCTATCTGATTTCCATCGTTCACGCACATAGTCCATGCCTTTTTGACTCTCGATTTTTTCAACAATAATTGCATCAGGATAGATCTGCTGCAATGCCCCTTTATCCTCTGCTCCTTCGACGAACGACAACATGAGTGTTTTGATACCAAGATCTTTAGCTGTCTCAATATATTTGAGATCCGTGTCCGTAAAATAACCATCAATCTTGAGACTCGGATGAATAATATTCACAGATTCTCCAGGTCCTATGATTCTGCGTGGGCCATCCTGCATGATAAGCTTATTACCGTCTACTTCAAGCACGGTAGCGCGTTCAATCCCATCGCGAAAATATGCGGTAACGGGAGTATCAACTTCAATAGTGTGACTAAGCGTAACTTCTGTAAATGGAGGACTCCAGTATCCGACAACGCGCAGCTGCCTGCATTTGAGGTCGATCCAGAGATCCTTGTCTTTGATCTCCACCTGAATGCGCTTGAGTGTCTCTTCAAGAGTTCCTTGCTTAATGGGCATGACTGTGTTCAATCGCACACCGGACACGATCGGGTGCTTCGCTACTTCCTTGATGAATGGTGCGTATGGTGGTATGGTCACGATCGCTTTCATGATTTCACCGTTGTTCTTTTTTTTCTTGTTCGCTTTCTAAAATAAAAAAATAAAAAATAGATTTAGGCAAGTTTCACGCTTTTACCTGCCCCTTTCTTTGTGGTCATCGCACTTATGCTTTTCATTTCCGTGTTCAGGATGGGCACAGGAACGCAGAGATTCGCCAAAGTATTCAGCGTGCTGAACGCAGCCTCCAGTTCCGCAACCGTTGCTTCTTCCATTTCATCCGTTTTTTCCACTTTCATTTTCTCGAGGAATGCCGCGAGATCTCCTTTGTGTTCTTTCGTTTTGAGCCGAGTTCTTTGCAGTTCCAAGTGGCTGATGAAATGAAACACTTCGCCCTGTCCTTCTGGAAATCCAACGGCGACATATGGTTTTCCGTATTTCTGTTCCATCTCAGAGCTCGTGATCAGTGGAATCACGCCTTGGCCAATGTCGAATACATGACTGCTTGTTTCAAGCCACCATTGCGGATGGCACTGCGCGTAATTCATGCCTACAAATCTTCTCGCAATATCTGTAGTGCACTGAATTTCAACAACGTCATCAACTGTTTCTTTGACCTTGTTCACACGCTTTGGAAATGCCTTCGCGACAAGCCCAAGCGCCCAATCTGTTGTCACGAGCCGGCCTCCTTCTTCAACGAATTGCCTGACTCCTTTTACAGGAGCTCCCGCATCGTATGCTCTGCAGTTCACAAACATGACCCTCCCTCCGTTGTGCGTGTTCACTGCCTCAGGCTGAATAAGCTCAAAGGGCACTTTAATCGTGTCCAGCAGTTTCTCGATATGATCATACGTTCCCTGCACGACAACGATCTCCCCGGGTTCAACCGCGCGGAGCTGGGCATACATTTCTGGCGCCTGCCGCATGCTAACTTGCTCGAAAATTTTTCCACTGCTTGCGTATGCTTTTGTCAATACCATGGTTATCCCTCCAGTAAGGGCATTGTTTTGCCCCCTTTTGGCAGCTTGAGCTTCGACTTCATGCCGAGATCTGCCGGAGCTGCACGCAGGCTTTCAAGCACTTTCACAACCGTAGCGTCATCCTGCCGCGCGCTCATATTCTCGACAAAGTCATCGAGCTTTCCCCAGCGCTTCGCGATGATGCCAATCGCCTGATCCACGACACGCGTCGGATCAAAGACGTCGATAATGCGCTGGCTGCCGATTGCTTCCCTCCATTGTGCGGCGACTTTTTCATCATTTCCAGGATACGGTTTTCGCAGGAAATAGATATCAAACCGAGATCCAAGACGCTGCCACACTTCCCTCGAGGCTGCGGGGCTCTGCAGATTCAGTCCGAGATACGCGTTCGCCTGTTCTGGACGGACAAGGTCATAGAACATCTCATCTCCCATGATGATCAAGAAAGGAGATGCAGCATTCGGCGTCCTCACGTTCTGATCTACAA
>CAZHJH010000156.1:0-2406 GCA_964533475.1 uncultured Methanosarcinales archaeon | reverse complement strand
TTTTCAGCTCGATTTCCTTAAGCGCGATTCCTCGTGTGATCACAACAAGTGTTTGTGTTGCAGCATTTCCACCCATTCCAGCCACGACAGGCATGTATGCGGCGAGGAGAACATATGCGTTAATCGTGTTCTGAAAAAGGGAAACGACCCAGGCGGCGAGAAACGCCGTGAACAGGTTAATAATCAGCCATGCATATCGGTATTTGACTTTCTCCCACGCGGAGCCAAAGACATGCTCAATCGTCTTTACTCCCGCGATTTCATAAAGCTCCTTTGTGCTTTGCCTATCCAGCGTTCGAATGACATCATTCGCATGAATGACGCCGAGAATGCTCTGATCGTCATCAAGCACTGCAACTTTCCTGTTCCGGTTTTTCCGAAACATGCGGATGACTTCCTCCTGAGCCTCGTTATAATGAATATTGGGCAACGGCAGCAGCGCGTCCTCGATATGGCCCGTGCGTTTTTGCAGGAGCTTGTGTATCGGGAACTCTCCAAGCAGAATACCGTTTTCGACCGCGAGCACGGTTGGTGGTCTTCCTGTCCGGTCAATATGCTCTTTGATAAGCGCCGCGAGCTTTATTCTTCCGATCGTTTTCGGAACCTCGATATAATCAACGTTCATGATCCCTGCAGCGCTTTCAGGACTGAACTTGAGAAGAAACTCAACCTTCTCGCGCAATTCCTTTGTCAGGCGAGAGACGATCGCATTCCTCCGATGAGCTGAGACGCTGTGCAAAAGATGCGTTGCCTCATCTGGATCAAGAAAGTGCAAAAGGTGTTCAATCTCATCGATCGTGAGCGCATCCAGAATCTCCTGCTGGTGATGCTTGTGCAGCTTGAGCAGCGCAAACGCGACAAGGTTTTTCTTAAGGGAGCGCACGTACGCGACACGCTGTTTTCCGCTGTGCTTTATCCTCGCTATGATCGGAGAAAGATCATGTCCATGCATATACTCGCTGCGGCAATATAGCTATTTAAATATATTGATTTAAGAGACTAGGTAGTCCTTATTGCACTCTTCGCCCCGCGGTGCCTTGCTACAAGCGTACTCACTATATAATATCCCAGCGTGCTCGCGATAATCCCTATAATGAACGTGCCCAGAAGCAGCCGGACTCCCGCGTCAAGACTCATCTCAAGCACATGAATCTTCATATTCGGGAAATCCCAATTGTGCAGTATCGCGTCTCCAATTTCATATCCGGAATAATAAATCGCAGGCAGAAAGAAAGGATTGCCAAGAACTAACGCACCAAGCAACGCTATCTTGCTGATTCTTTTGGCGATCAGCGCGATGAGCAAGCCCAGTAGAATATTGCCTCCGGGTGTGGGCATGACCGCGATGAAAACGCCAATCGCAAAACCAAGACCAATTTCATGCGGAGTGTGCTTGCTGCGCTTGAGCTTATGCCAATGTTTCTTAACGCGATGATGCACCCCTTTGAACATAATGTTTTTTTACAAAGGTAGAATAAAAAGGTTTAGGTTTTAATGATCCCATACCCAATAAGTCTGAATCGCGAACCTATCATTCTTGAAATCGCGACTTTAGCGCCGACTTCTGCACAGATGGGACGTTTGAGCCTGCATGTGAACACATTTTTTCCGAGCTCCGTAACAACCCCTACAGTCGCGGCTGAATTCACGTTCAACATGAGGATCTCTTCTTTCTTAATGGGTTCGACTTGGAGTTCTTCCTTGCTGCCGACAACGCGCTCAAGCAGATGCGTCTCGAGTTTCACGGCATACCACACGGGAAACAGCGTTCCCGGTTTTCCCACAATATGACCAGAGAGCGAATCAGACTTGACAATACTCGGATCGAGCTGCGTGAGAAGTGCGACAGATCCTCCCGGATGTACTTCCTCGACCTTTTCCGTTCCGGTCATAAGGCCAACGATCTTACTCATAAGAGGCTTCCAGATTTTTTGGTTTTTCTCAATCGTCTCATAACCGGGACGGATCTCGATCTCATCATCACCCTTAAATATGCCCTGCCTGAGGCTTCCCCCAAGAACTCCGCCAACAAGACCCGGGATTTCTGATCCTGGCTTATTGACATCAAAGCTTCGTGCGATGAACATGATAGGTGTCTTAGACTCGTCTCTTTCAGGAGTTGGCAGATACTCTTCAATCGCCTGCAGCAGCACATCAATATTCAGCTTGTACTGTGCGGAAACGGGAATAATCGGAGCGTCCTTAAAAGGGGTTTTGCTCAGGTACTCCTTAATTTGATTAAAGTTATGCTTCGCCTTCTCTTCATCGATGAGATCAACCTTATTCTGAATGACGATCACATTTTTTATGCCGATAATCTCCAACGCCTGCACGTGCTCACGCGTCTGCGGCTGAGGGCATTCCTCATTTGCTGCTATAAGCAAAAAAGCCCCGTCCATAATTGTA
>CAZHJH010000155.1:0-2509 GCA_964533475.1 uncultured Methanosarcinales archaeon | reverse complement strand
GTAAACACTATCCAAAAGGGGTTGAAACGGAAGTCAACAAATCTCGCGGGAAAGTTGAATGTCAAAGAAGTCTTCGCCGTCATAAAAAATGCGGATCTCGTCATAAGCAATGATTCTGGCGCGATGCATATGGGCGCCGCGTTGGGGGTTCCAACAATTGGCTTGTTTGGTCCGAATCTTCCCGTGCGCTGGGCTCCGTTTGGTGCTAAAAACGCGTCAATATACCACGGAGATTGCTGTAAATACTCGCCATGCATAAATGTACACAAAGGAGAAGTGCCTGAATGTCTTTGGGGAAAAGCTCACGAAAACTATGTAATGTGCATGAAAGCGATAAGTGTGGACGAAGTGTATGCTCAGGCGTTACTTATGCTTGCGAGAAAAATCTAATTCATCGTCCTGGACATATTCCAGGCCATGTTCTAGCGCAATGTGTGCTTTTTGCAACTCTCTTCCGAGATACGCGGCGTGATCTGGTCGTGTGATAATCTTCTCGCGCAGGACGGTCTGGTACACCTCAATCGGTTTTTTGCCGCGCACAATATATGAGATGGTGTTCGGATCCTTGCAGAATGCGATCTCAAGGAGCCTTTCTTCAAAATCCACCTTGATCAGAAAATACCCTTGGGGATCAAGCACAAATTCCTTCTCGTCACTGTAATGGGCCGTGATCTCCTTCGCGCCCGCCTGTTTGACTGCCGTGTCATATAGAACCTCGTGAGTGTCCATATTTGTGATGCGGATCGCATTAACGGGGCATGCCGCCGCGGCTTCCACCGCGTGCTCTATTTCTTCCTCGGTTAGATTCTTGACGAGGGCATGATGATCGCCATGTTTCACGGCCCCTTCAAGCGCTGCCTTGGATTCATCACGCGAAAAATGCTCAGGGTCCATGCTCACGCATGAAAAATTCCCGATACAGACATCACGAAAAAACTCAATCTGGATGCGTGCCATCGTTAGCCAAACCAGGGCGTCGTAAATACGAGGCGAAGATCATCTATGATCTGGCCATTCGTGAGGCTCCGGAATCCTCTGCGGATGAAGTACGTTGGTCTCAGGTAGAATTTCCTGTATGCTTTTCGGTAATATGCGTTGATCGTGTCCCAGGAGAGTGTCGGATGATTGTACACCTGCTTTCCTTTATGAAAGTTGTAGTCATCCCAATTCTCAGACGTGATGTACGTTCCTTTCCATTCCTCATATATGGGAGTTGACGGGAGAGGAATCATGATGCCGAACTTGGCGATATCGGGATCGCATTTCTTTGCAAAGTCGATTGTTTCCTGCATGGTCTGTTCCGTGTCATTCGGAAGCCCGAACATGAAAAACCCGTATGCTATGATGCCCACCTTCTTGCAGAGCTTGAACGCGTCGATGACTTGCTGCGGTGTTTGCTGCTTTTCTATCCTGTCGAGCACGGCCTGATTTCCGGACTCAGCGCCAAATGAAACACGGTAGCACCCTGCTTTTTTCATGAGCGTTAAGAGTTCTTCATCAACACGATCCGCCCTAATGCCGTTCGGACATGCCCACACGACATTGATTTTTTTTTCGATCATGAGCCTGCATATCTGCTTCACGCGCTCTTTGTTTGTTGTGAACATGTCATCATTGATGTGGATTTCCTTGTAGCCCATCGCAACGAGCTGCTCGATCTCCTTCACCGTGCGTTCAGGTGATTTCGCGCGAAACGTCCTCCCAAATACTGACTTTGTGCAGTACGTGCACCCCCACACGCAGCCCCTGCTTGTCTCAATAGAGATAACAGGAGTCTTTCTGCAGAAGCTTGCCGGAACCCGATAATCATGGATATTAATAAGTTCATAGAGGGGCACAGGAATTTCATCGAGATTTTGGATCCACGGTCTTTTTTCGGTTTTGACGAGTTTGCCGTACTCATCACGGTACGCAATTCCCTTGATGAGATGCCACGAGGACTTTGGGTTTGTCATGACGTCAGCGAGTGTGAACTCTCCCTCGCCAATGACGGCCATGTCATACGGCGTGTTTTCGATGAGATCTTCTGGCTTTGAGGAAGGGTGCGGGCCTCCGGCAATGACGAGTATATTTTGGTCATACGCTTTGACTGTCTCACAGATCTTCACGCAATGGCCGTACAGCGCGCTTGTGAATGTGACACCCACAACGGTAGGTTGCACTTCTTTCAGTTTCTCTATAACAATTTCGTATATTCTGTTCTGATCCACAAGATCTAAGTCGAGAAGCGCTACGGGTATGTTGGATTGCTTCAGAGCCCCCGCCACCGTCAGAAGATTCGTAGGAGGATAGTGAGGCACAGAGTGCTTAAGCTTTGTGTTTTGATACACTTCAGACATGCTCGGATTGATGAGGAGCGCTTTTTGATTCATAAATTAACGATTGTTGAAAAAGATGTATATAAAGGTTATTGCACACGAGCATAGGGATTTATCTACTCTAGTATATACATTGATGAAGCAGTATCCATTTAAATTGAGCTGTGTGCCCTGCATAGCATGGCTGATCT
>CAZHJH010000154.1:0-2515 GCA_964533475.1 uncultured Methanosarcinales archaeon | reverse complement strand
CTTCACGAAGCTCAGCACAAAAACCGTGCTGAGGGAGTCTCAAGGATTATCGAAACAAGAAAGACTTGAGCTGCTTGAGCTTTTCAAGAAACATCATAGGACAGGAGCTGTGCTTCTTGCCACGACATCAGGAAGTTATGGCGAGGGGATTGATCTCCCCGGAAATCTTCTGCGCTGTGTTGTCGTTGTCGGAATTCCCCTGCAACCCCCCACGCTTGAAGTGCGTGAGCTCATAAAGTATTATGATCATAAGTTCAAGAAAGGCCGTGAATATGGATACTTCTATCCTGCTTTCATTAAGATTCTTCAGAATGCCGGTAGGTGCATACGCTCAGAGACTGATCGCGGAGTTCTTATTTTTTATGATGAGCGGTACGCACTGCCCACATACAAAAACTGCTTTCCGCATGAATGGGACGTGAAGCAAAGCACGCATCCTAGAAGGATTATTGAAGAATTCTTTGAGGAGAAGTAAACAACATCATCCCGGCCAGTCCTGGCGCCGGTCGGATCGGGGGTTGCCCCATCCGGGGTGATCCGATGAGGAGCGTGAGCGACGAGAGGCCGCCAGGAAGGACTGGCTAATAATACACACCATATGGCGCTCGATCCAACTCTTTTTCAACAATCCTTAAATGCTGATGACGCTTTCTCTCGTGAATGGACGTTAAAGAGATTCCTAAAATCATCCTTGCGGGGCATGGGCCGGATTCCAGGGGTATTACAGATCGAAGCAAGTGCCTTATTCCGATTCGAGGCAAATCTTCGCTTGAGAGAACGATTGAAACATTGCAGGGCATGGGGCACATGAATATTTACGTCGCGGGGGATCGGCGTGAGATAACCACTGAGGTCTCGATCCCGTCCTCTGTCGGGATTGTGCATATCCCGTACAGTAATTTTCTTCAGAAGTTCAAGGAACTGCAGTCTTTCTTTGGATTTGGTCAGGATGCCCGGGTTTTGCTCATGAATGGTGACGCTCCGTTCTTGAATGAGGAATCAATCACGTACTTCATCGATCATGTTCCTGATGCCGACCTTGTCATGGAGTGCGTTGCTCACGAGTCCTTAATGCTCTTTTCGCAGTATCACCATCAAACGCCCATGCACTTCCGTGATGGAAGGCTGCGCGTGGGCAGTTTGTTTTTAGTGCGCCCCGCCAGGATTGATTTTGGCCATCTTGAGGACATTCTTGAGATTCGCAAGCAGGACCATGCGCGTAACTGGTTTCCCGCGTTGAGGAGAGCGTATCACCGTCTTGGATTCTCAGCGATGCACGCACTCGCCCGCATGTACCCTTCTCACCTTTGTTATAAGGCGGGGCTTCCCCGCACGGCGCGGGCGCTTTCGTTCGTGAGTCCGCGAGTTCAGGATATTACGCGGCATGCTCATAAAATGATTGGAGGGACGGTTCAGCATGTAACAAGCGTGTATGCTGAGAACGCGATCGATGTTGACTTCCCTGAGGATTGTGCAATGTATGACGCAAAGTATGACGAAATCCAGGAGCGCATCGCCGCAGAGCACGGGCTATTAAGCTTATTGCGTGAGGATTCTCGAACGGGGAGGCAGTTGATTCGGAAGATTGCAAAGCATGCGAGCCCACCCCCCGAGCTTGAGCGCTTACCCCTGCGTGATGTGATTAAGAAGGATTTTAGGAATTTCAAGCAGCTTGTTGAGATTTATGCGAGAGAAAACGGCTATTCTGACGGTAATGATTGAATCTCCTCAAGCGCGTCAAGTGTTTGCATCTCAAGTTCCGCTTGCTCTCCTTCCGAAAGTGATTCCTTCACAACGATCGCTCCCCTCAACGTGTCCCATTCTTTCAGGATGATATCAAAGTACTGGTAATTTCCAGATTCATTGAACGTGTAGTTCACTTTCTGGCCGAACATGATTATGGGGAAATTGTAATTCACATCAATAATCTTGAATTTATGCTTAACTTTGTCCGACTCCTGTTTTTTGTCCATGTGATACCAAATAACCATGGTTCCTTGCTCGACTGTGAGGATTTTTGGCGAGACTGTCCTACTTTTCACGAGAATGTATGCGGTTTTCTGCTCAAGAACATTTGCGAGTGGTGTTTCTGATGTGTCTATGATGATGTCTTCAGGGCTTGGCGGTTCTTCCTGAGTGGGCTCTGTTGTGTTCGTTGTATTCTGGCTCGTAATATTAGTGGGCAATTCCACGATATCCTCAGGTTTAGGCGGTTCGTCAATGTCTTCTCGGATATCCGGGGCTTCTGTTATGGATTCTATTGAACATGCTGAAATGAGCATAAGCGCCATTAACGCGAGAATCCGCCTCATTATGTTGTGGACATCGACGTTCTTTTTAAACCTTGAGAATGTATAGTATACGAAAACCTATACTAGTACTGTAAATAGAAAAGTTTATATACTAGTACGTTTATCTATACATATTCGGTAACAACGCATCACGTTCAAAGTGCTCCCTGTTGATGCTTGTTCTTACCACCCCCACACTCAAACACGCAATAGGGAGCCTTTCT
>CAZHJH010000153.1:2266-2522 GCA_964533475.1 uncultured Methanosarcinales archaeon | reverse complement strand
TTCTGTTACCATTGTAGAGAGATTAAAACAGTCAGGTTTTTAAAGGTAGCAAGACTTGCGACTGAGTATGAAAAGGAAGATCAGCGTCAGTGTTGACGAAGCGACACTTGATCAGCTCAACACCCTCTTAGGATCAGGGTCGTTTCGTAATCGCAGCCATTTTGTCGAATATGCTCTAACATATTTTATTAATTCTAAGGAGGGTAAAAAATGACAATTGACACTTCAATAACAAGAGTCCTGCATGGGCTTAATA
>CAZHJH010000153.1:0-2250 GCA_964533475.1 uncultured Methanosarcinales archaeon | reverse complement strand
CAAGCTCGTATTTTCATACGCGGCCCATCGCTGAGGAACGCGCTTCATTTGTGTTGCCGAGCAAACGCAAGTATTCATTTGATATTTTTTATGACATTAAAGATCTCTTTACGATTGCAGCGATTACGCAAAGCTCTGTGCTCATGACTGGCGGAACAGACGTCGGGAAAACAACGCTCGCCAAGCTCATTATGTCCGGTCTTTTCGGGCGGGAAGATGAAGGGTGGCACAGGGTAGATGTGAATACTGATTTTGGAAAAGAAGCTTATTCTGATGTGCAATTCGACGCAATTGGCGAAGGCCAAACATCACAAGAGCTCTATCGCTTGAATAAATTTTACACGCTGCCTGGCTTTATCCTTGATGAGATAAACAGAACGCATGCGCGACTTGCTAATATCTTATTGCACATCCTTGATAAGGACGTGAGTTTGCCAAACGGAGCACGAGCCCAGCTCGGAATTAAGCTTGCCGAGAATGGTGGGCACTACCAATTCCAGGTAGCTGCAATAAACGAAGGCGCAGAATACCATGGAACATTTGATCTTGACAAAGCCATGAGAAGACGAACCGTGATCGAGATTCCCATGGACATTTTTCCAGCAACTCCCCTGGACCGTCTTATGATCCAAAAAAATGGGGATATGCAGGCACCGGAAAATGGTCAAAGTCATCTCGAGCACGTATTGATGGTTTATAACGCGCTTCCTGCTATACGGGTGCATGAAGCTGCAGAACTCTTTATCGCGTATCTCGAAGCTTTTGATTTTTGTAGAAACTCATTAACTGGGGACAAGTCAAGTGTTGAGACCGTCCGAGGAGCGATTAGCACAAGCATTTGCGCGTCGGAGGCTAGAATCGGCCAGATTAGAGATCCAGATCTTAGAATAGGTTGTCCATTCCTCCGCACGTTTGAAAATGACCTATGCCCATATGTAAGAGGAACCACCCCGGGAGTGTCTAAAAGACTGCTTCAGGTTGCAAAAGGGTTTGCTGCACTCCGTGCGGTTAAATTCGCTGAGATGATGGCGGGATACGCTCAATCTCAAACTGAGGGGTATTCGTATTCTTTTAACTCTATTGATGAAATGGCTAAAGCGCTTCAGGAGTATACAAATACTCAGGTAACCGGAGCCGACCTTGCTAGGCATGCCGTCGGAAAATATCTTAGCCATTTGGAAGTCGAGATTGAGGATGTTGAGGCAGCCGTTGGATTTGTAGGATTTTCCAAAATCGGGATTGCACCGGCATTTGTTACTAAACATTACCAGGGTAATCGGTTTGCGGCGATAACAAATTTTATTGCTCGCGCGAAGGTAAAGTTCATGGAAGGGCTCTCCAGGCCTGAACTCGATAACCTTCCCGAGATTGTATCCGGGACGTGCGCCCCAGACAGGATGAGCCGGCTTTTAGGATACTGTGAGGATGAAAATCCGTGGATGGGAAGAGCTATTGGACCGTATTTGCACGCGCAGAGTCTGGGTGCTACGCCAGAGTCTGTTGATCAATTCCTTAAGTGATCAGGATGGAACAAAGTGATTTAACGAGATTAGGGGAACTCTTCTACACTGATACAACTAAATCAGATCTGGAGAGGGGAATTAGAGGGGCCATATTTCATGCTCTTAATACATATCATGATCGGTTTCTAAGTTCGGGAAATAATCCTGGATTAGTGTGTTTTTCGTATCCTGCAACAGCCGAAGGACAGCTCTTGTTAAAAGTGGCAGCTCCTGGATGGCGGCCGGATTTAGCCGGGCTGGAGATCCATGGAACTGTTGCCCTCGCCGACACCCTACTGGAACTTCTGGAAGGAGCATTTACGGGGATATATGATGGGCTGCCATTAAACTCATTGAATTATGGATTAGCGCAGAGCGTACAAAACTCATTACGACGAAACTATGCACATGTCGGCAATCTTGGAATGCAGTTTGTTAGGGGAGAGGGAAGTCTTTTTCTAAAAAGAATAGCCACGGAGGGGCCACATACGTCGCTTTGGGACAGAATTTTTCATGAACCCTGGAAATCCGTTTTTGGCACAGCGTACAGGCAGCGTGTTGTAATGTGGGATCATATGGATGAGACAACCCGAGACCTATTCAGAAACGCTGACTGTATCATAATTGAGCATAATCGATATATTGCAGGGAGTCCAAATAAGGATCTCATGTTGGAACGTTGCGTTGTTACAAAAGGAGAACTAGTTCATTGGAAGTACAGTATTTCTGTAGCGCATATGGAAGGGCT
>CAZHJH010000152.1:0-2593 GCA_964533475.1 uncultured Methanosarcinales archaeon | reverse complement strand
GAAAACTCAAATGTGTCGTAAGCAGTACTTCGCTTGAATTAGGTATTGATATTGGATATATTGACCTCGTCATTCTCCTCGGATCTCCGAAATCAGTTGCGCGGGCGTTGCAGCGCTGCGGCCGCTCAGGACATAAGCTCCACGAGACGGCGAAGGGGCGCATCATTGTGCTTGACCGAGATGACATGGTCGAGTGCGCTGTATTGCTCAAATCAGCTATTGAAAAAAAGATTGATAGGATTCACATCCCCTGCAACGCGTTGGACGTGCTCGCGCAGCATATTTTCGGCATCGCGATCGCGGACAAAATCCATATTGATGATTTGTTAAAGCTTGTGAAGCAGAGCTATTGTTTTCGGGACGTGCAGCGCAAGGATTTCCTTGAGGTCATTAAATATCTTGCAGGACAGTATGCTGATCTCGAGGACAGGAATGTGTACGCGAAGATATGGTATGACGAGGACTCAGGAATGATTGGCCGCAAAGGAAGAATGTCGCGGGTCATTTACATGACAAACATTGGCACGATTCCTGACGAGACATTCGTTACGGTGAAAGTCGGGGAACATATTATAGGCAAGATTGATGAAGCTTTTTTAGAGCGTCTCAAGCGGGGAGATGTGTTTGTTTTAGGAGGGGAGAAGTACGAGTTTTTGTACAGCAAGGGCACGGTAGCGTATGTGAAGGCATCTGTGTACCGGCCTCCGACAATTCCGAGCTGGTTTTCCGAGATGTTACCGCTCTCCTATGATCTCGCGCTAAGCATTGGAACGTTCAGAAGGCTCATCCAGGAGTATTTCCTTTCAGGAAAGAAAAAAGAGGAAATCCTGAAGTTTATTCACACGTACCTATACGTTGACGAGAACACAGCGCAGAGCATCTATCAATACTGCAAGGAGCAACACGCGTACGTTGGCATGCCGCATGACAAGCGCATCCTCATGGAATATTACCATGACGGGAAATCGCACATGGTCATCTTTCACACGCTGTTTGGACGGAGAGTAAATGATTGCCTGAGCAGGGCTGTTGCGTTCGCGATCGCGCGCACGCAGCACAAAGACGTTGAACTCGGCATCAGCGACAACGGCTTTTTCCTGCGGACAAGCCAAAGGTTTAACGCGATGCAGGCGCTTAAGCTCGTGAAATCGAATGAGCTGCAAAAGCTTATGAGTCTTGCGCTTGAAAAAACGGAAGTGCTCAGGAGACGATTCAGGCACTGCGCGATGCGCTCTCTCATGATCCTGAGAACATATCGTGGCCACACAAAACGGGTTGGAAGGCAAACGGTGAGCAGCATGATCTTGATGAACGCGGTGAGGAGGATTGATGAGAACTTTTTCATTATTCGCGAGGCGAAGCGCGAGGTTTTGGAGGATCTTATGGACATCCAGAACACGATTCTCGTTCTGAAAGCGATAGAATCGAAGACGATTAAAGTTGATGAGATCTCCACAACTGTGCCCAGCCCGTTCGCGTTCAATCTCGTGCTTGAAGGGTATACGGACATTCTCAAAATTGATGACCGCCTAGAGTTTTTACAGAGAATGCACCAAATGGTGCTCGCGAAGATCGGCAAGAACGTTGACCTCAAGGATGAGAAGTTTGAACTGCCCGTGTTTTTGCCCGAGCGTCCAAGCCTTCTTGAAGAATATCAGCAGGCGCTCGAGAGCGGAACCACAAAACAGCAGCAACTGCTCATCCATCAAATAGATACGTGCGATAAGAAAGTGCCGCTCACGGCAAAACTCAACTTAATCAACACGGTGCTTGGCAAAGAAGAAATAGCTGACGAAGTCGCTGAGAAGATATTCACATATCGCAAGTTCATAGAGAAACATTGGCCAAAAGAGCTCAGGGAGTTCGTGTTTGGGAAACTGAATGTGAAAGAAGCGTGAGTTATGATAATTTAGCGTCAATCCCTAAATCCGGATTCTGAGGCCGCCGGGATGGAATGAGTTGATGTATGATATCCCCCGCGCATGGCCACGGAGCGAGGAGAGAACCACGTCAAGCGTCCTTTGGTCATCTTGGGATCCACCATTCGCGCACCATTGAGCTTTCGCGATCGCGAGGAATATGAGATCTTTGCCGACAGGCGATTCACCCAACAACATATACGTGTCCATAAGCGGCTGCCCGAGACCAATAGCTTCAAGTCTCTGAAGAGCCTGCTCAGGATTGGCAGGACAGCGACGATAATGAGAAGTCAGCTTTCGTCCGGGAGCCTCGCCAGCGAGCATACGATAGATTTCGCTCGCGGAAGTTTCCACACCTGCGGGCAAGGGAATTCGGTCTGGAGTGCTTTTCATAGGATATGACATGCCCAATGCAAGTGCATATCGATTTAAAAAGATGTGCGTTATGCTTTATATACCTGTTCGCACCGCACCAAGGATATGCTTAAAAAAGCGCTTATCATGGCGGGCGGCTTTGGAACGCGAATGCAGGATTTGACGAAAAACACTGCAAAGCCCATGCTGCCCTTGCAAGGGAAACCAGTGCTGCAGCACGCGATCGAATTCTGTAAGCGGAACGATATTCATGAGATTTCGATTAGTATACACTATTTTGGGGATCAGATCAAAAAGTT
>CAZHJH010000151.1:0-2620 GCA_964533475.1 uncultured Methanosarcinales archaeon | reverse complement strand
TCTAAAAGGCGTTAAACCCAACAGTCAAGACGTGGTTTTTTCAGCTTGGGCTTTTCAGTATTCTCCAGATCTCAAACGAGTATTCAAAAAGGCCTATCAGCTATTGAAACAACAAGGGTTATTCGTGTTTTGCGTCGAACATCCATTCTTGCAATGCGTTGATTCCACATCCAGTAAGATTACCAAAAGTTATTTTAAAGCAGGAAAACTCGATGAAGGCGACTTTGTGGAATATCAAAGAAAAATGAGCGATCTGTATAATCCCCTAAGTGCGTCTGGGTTTGATATCCTTGAAATTCGCGAACCTTATTCTGGGAACAGGGATGTGTGGAACAAAGACAAGAATTTTCAACGATCAAGAATCTCAAAGATTCCTTCAACAATCATCTTCAAAGCAAGAAAACCATAGTTTTCCGTACAAAATCATCTCACCAAGTACCTAAATCAATATAAATCGAGTTTCATTCGCTCTTTACCATGTCCAACATCTGCGTTTTTTGCTCCGCAAACAACGGCCATGAAGAGCAGTATGCCGAAGTTGCGCGTGATTTAGGAAGGAGAATCGGCCAGGAAGGTCATACCCTTGTCTATGGAGGCAGTAATCTTGGGCTCATGGGCGTCGTTGCGAGAGCGGCTCAGGAACATGGCGCTCGTATCGTGGGCATTCTTCCCAGGTTTTTTGAGCATTTGGCTCAAGGCGAGGATGAGTTAATCATCGTTGAGAGCTTATACGAGAGAAAGGCCGTCATGGAGCGGCGAGCAGACGCTTTTATTGCGTTGCCCGGAGGGCTTGGAACGCTGGATGAGATCGCAGGGGTCATTTCAGCTAAGCAGCTCAAAGTGTACGAAAAACCGCTTGTTCTCATCAACATGAATGGATTCTTCACACATCTCCTTATGCATATTGATCGAACAATAGCTGAAGGATTTGCAAAAGACCATGTGAGAGAACTATACCATGTAGTTACGAATCCAACCGCTGCGCTTGAGTACATTGAGACATATCAACCACCCGTGCTTCCCGATAAGACAGGTCAACGGCCGCCAAAGTAATCCATAATTCGCCCAACAATCTCCTCATCACTGGAATAACGGATAACGTCATGAGCAAGCTCTCGAAGATGGGTCTTCCGAACGGATTCCTTGATTACAACCACAACTTTTTTACCCAGTCCCAGCGCGTGTCCAATCTCCATGAGCATTCCTTCGCTTTTTTCTTCTGATTTGATGATTGCCACAAGCACATCAGCGCTTTTAATTCTCTTAAGGGTATCCAGAAATAATGCTTTTTTCTCTTTTGGCCGGTCAGGATTGAGAACAGGGATATATACTTTATGTCCGAGCTCTTCGAGAGCAGATTTAATCGAATGCAACTGTGCGATAAGCAGTCGTTCGTCTTCTCCCGTGAAGCGATACGCGAATTGAATGTTCATAAACAAAGGTATCATGCATTCCTATTTAAACATATCAGGATCGTCCCGCTCCATACTCCATCGAAATGCACGTGTCCTCATCGAGGATAAGCGGCATCGTGAGCGCTTCTAAGGGCTTCACCCAACGGTACTCTTTATGTTCTTTGGGATTCAATTGAACCGCCGGTCTAGTCTCAAACCTTGTCTTGAACATATGATACCAGAAGTCGGAGTCTGGGTATCGTACGGGAACTGTCCTTAAGGTCATGACCTCTCCGGAATGCAATCGTATTCCAGTTTCCTCAAACACTTCGCGTATGACCGCAGGAATATGCTCCTCTCCAGGATCAACTTTTCCTGCTGGCACACCCCAGTAATTTCCATAAGGTTTGTGATCCTGTCTATACAGCAGGAGAATGTGTCCGTCATGTTCAACGAAACAGCTCACAACGTGCGCTCCTGGTTTAAAGTCCGATGGCGGATGTGAGAATAACATACTCCAAGAGGTAATAGATGGTTTATATGCTTTATTGTTTGAATTGCTACAATCTCCAGTATCTCTCAAAAAACTGTTTGTAGCTTTTGGCAAAATCCTTATTGCTAACCCGAATGAGAGAGTACGTGTTCTTTCCCCAGACCTGGATCACGACAGTGTCTCCATAAATGATAAAGCTTGCCGGTAATCCATATCTTTCCGGGATTTGATGATATTTTCCCTTAGGAATGCGAATGATCTTTTCGTTCGCGGTATAAATCACTCTTTCTTTCATTCCGAGCTTGGTCATATCTCGTAAATGCTGTGACCAAAGGATGTAGTCTACTTCGTCATATTTCGTAAATCCTCCAAAGTTGAACTGTTCAGCTCCTGATCTAATGATCTCCTTAAAGACAGCCCGTAACCCTTCCCTTCCTGAAAGGAGGTCAATCTGCAGTTCATCTCTGGGAAGTTTTGCCATACGTTCGAGTTCGGGAAGAATTGCTTCAAATTCGCGTTCATTCTCTCTAATCTGCTCAAGGAGTTGTTTTGGAGGCACTGCAAGAAAATGAGTTATGCTTCCCTTTTGGATAGAGCGTACAATATTCTTTGTTGCCATTCGTTGCAGCATCTCATAACAGGTTCTGCGCTCGATACCTGTTTCTGAAGCGATTTGCTGCGCACGTGCAGGGCTTATCTTCAGGAGCGCAATGTAGATGGTGCTCTCTTTTTC
>CAZHJH010000150.1:1370-2648 GCA_964533475.1 uncultured Methanosarcinales archaeon | reverse complement strand
CGAGCGAATCCCAAAGCCCGATCTTTTTTAGCAATGTGTAAAACGCGTCCTCCCTCTCATCATCACGCTTTGGAAACGAAAGTTTGGGATATGTTGCAATGCGTACTTTGTGGTCTGCACCAAACACGGTCTGCACTCCCTGCTGGCGAGCATACTCGAGAATTTGCGCCCTGACGGACTCAAGCTCCTCCTGGTTACGGCGCACAATGTCAGAGTACTCCACAAACTTGCGAACAAGGTCGACACCCTCTTGCTTCGATACTTTTGCTTCGATTTCCTGGGCGGGATACAGGTGCTTCCATTGAGGACAGATACGCTTGAATTCGCACCAGTCACACAATTTTGAAACGTTCGCCTTGAAGTCTGACGTTGCCTCAATAACCGCAATCTGCCTTAAGACATCCATGCGGAGCTGCTCAAGCTCCTCATCAGATCTTGTGGAGACCATCTCAGTATCGAACGCGAGGTAATGCCATATGAGCTTTATGTCCTTCGCATCAGGATACATATGCTTAACGCCATATGCGTATATAGCAAGCTGCCTGTCACGGTCCATCGCGTCCTGTTTGGGCAGCGTATTGCTCGTTTTGTAATCATGAATCTCAAACACGCCGTCATGAGTCAACGCGAGCCTGTCGATCCTCACGTGAATCATATACATCTCATTCAAAGGAACCATATTCTGCGTTTCAAGCGCGACCGTTTTCGCCTGATTGAACGGATAATACCGTGCGTAGTAATCCCGGATAAAACGCTCTCCTAACGCGCGGTACTGCTCTTTTGAAACATTCTGCTTCACGATGATTATATTATCCGTCCATTGCGCATCCCAGAAGGAATGATAGATGTCAACAAGCTCCTGCACAGTGAGAAGATGGGCAACTTTGAATTCGCTATAGAGTTTTTCAAGCGCCTCATGCACTAATCCGCCCATGAACGCTTCTATTGTATTCTCTACTTCAGTCTCAATTTTTTCAATATACTGGTATTTATACTTCAAACCGCACTGCTCATAACATCCGAGTTTAGAATGGCTGTATGTGGGCATGTAATGAGAAAATCAGAGAGGTATATAAAGATTCATGGGGGATGTCCAGTGCTCAAGGTATACTTGAACAACTATTCGAAAAAATAAAGACAGCGAACGCAAAACGGGGATCGGGCGTGTTCAATTGGCGTGGTATATCGTGATTATATATTATAGATGCATTATATATTATAGATGCATTAAATATTTATAAAGTGTCAAGAAGCTACATCATACATGTTAGCACAAAC
>CAZHJH010000150.1:0-1360 GCA_964533475.1 uncultured Methanosarcinales archaeon | reverse complement strand
ATTGGGCCTGACAGGCAAGTTAGGCTCGCGCGTGATCTTTCCGGATCCTGTGTAAGATATACTGCTGTAGCTCTACCTGAAGATTATGCTCGTGATCAGGACTGCTTCGAACATGCACTTGATATGGCAGACGTGACGAATGTAACCATCATGCCCGGAAATGCCATTGATCTTTCTCAACTAGTACATTCAGCCGATGTCATCGTTATCAAAAATGTGCTTTTTGACCTTACGGGCGAAGATACGGCTCTCATGTGGCGATATCGAAGAAAGGAAGAGCCCTGCACAGATGAGTTATGGAATGCTCTGCTTGCAAGATTTGATGAGGCTGAGGAGAAGATATACAGAGAATGTCTGTCCGTTGCACATCCAGGCACCATTACTAGGTTTGGTCGAGAAAAAGGCGGGGAACGATTCAGAACTTTTCTCAATGAAACGCTTAAGATCAATCCAGCGAACGTTCAATGCATTCCATTACTCTATGATACTGAACCTGATTCCAAGAACGAATCCTGGGAAGCGCACGTCATTAATAATCCCTGATCCAAACCTTTAAATAGCCAGTTCCTTTCATTCTTCCCATGCGACCCCGTTTTAAGCAGCGCTGTGTACGCTGCAGAAAGAATATGGTCATTGTGACCGTCGGAAGTTCTTATCCCTTGTGCTATGACTGCCAAAAGCATGAGCTTGTTGGGAAGATCAAGGATCCCAAGATGAAGAAGATGTTTAACATACCAGAGGATTATTACAAAAACAGCCTTTTTCTCAGGTCTATTAAGATCAATTACCTCAAATTCGGAAAACTCACGGATAAACAAATTGAGTTCTTTAAAAAAGCGACCGAGAATATGAAGAACGAACGCTCAGCCGATCCCGGGACTAACACCTGAGGATGAGCTTCTCGTAGTGCGATATAGAATGGGCATATCCTGAACATCGAGCAGCGTAAAATTTCCATACTTAGTTGTCAGCGATGATTGATTGCCTTCTTTAACAAACTCAATAGACACTGGAATCGTACAGTCCAATATTCCCGTGCCGATCAAGGAGAAATGATTGTCGTAGATGTCAGCACCGGGATCAAATGATGCCCTGCTTATACGGCATTCAAGGCCATCGCTCAATGTGTAGCGAAGCGATGAGCGCAGAAGATCCCGCTGTATCCGGAATGACGCGGAGAGCTTTGAGTCTTCGTACGTTAATGGTGTTGACAGGAATGTGACGTCTCCCCCCGCTGATTTGATCGTGATTTTATCAACAAGATTATTTTCACCGGGCTCAGGAGCTTCTTCTAGCTCTGCGTTATCCAATGTCATGGAAAGAGTGCCATTTTGCGTGAAGCCCCCTATCATCAAGCGTA
>CAZHJH010000149.1:0-2652 GCA_964533475.1 uncultured Methanosarcinales archaeon | reverse complement strand
AACCAAATAATGCCATATAGACAATGCAGAATAGGTGGGTATAAATAGTTTACTCTTTCTGGTGCTGGTTCTCGCGATCATCCAGAATATCCTTCACAATCCCGGGAAGCTCCTGATGCGTAACAAAGTTGACAGGGTCCCAGAGGTTCATGTACTTCTGGAGGACTTTGACGTCCTCCTTCTGCGCGAGGTTTTTCATCTCGGCAACAACCATTCTGAGCTTTTCCTTTAGCTCGCGTATCTCATTCTTCAGCTCCATAATGTCTGAATTGATCATATGAACCTCATCTTGAACACGCTTGTTGCCCCGGAGCATATTCTCCTCCGTGATCTGGGTCTTCTTCTGAAGGTTGTTATAGCGCTCCTCCAGCGTGCGTAAACGGACAACGGCGCCGTTCACCTGATCTAGGACTTCATGGAAATCGTATTGAGGCTCCTGCTTCTTCTGGGAGAACATGCCCTTCTGCTGAGTTGGCTGCAAAAAACCGGGATTCATGATGTGGATCGAAGCCGGACGATACTTAAAGTTATGGGAGTATTGAGGAGTGGTTATTGATTGAAATGACAAACATTTATATACTCATAGCATAAAATACATAATCTATTATTAAATATATTTCATAATATGTTTCCCGTATGAAAAAACCGATCAGCGCGACGATTGACGAAGAACTGATTTCTTGGATGGATCAGAAGCTCAAAGATAAGGTGAGATATCGCAACAAAAGCCACCTCATAGAGATCGCGCTGAGCCAGCTCAAAACCAGCGAGGAGAAGAAGCGATAATGGCGCTGTTTCAAGATGATAAGGACTATGAAATCATCCGGGAGCGTGATGAGGTCATCCTCCAGATAAACTACAATGCATATCCAAGAACGCCCAGCATCGAGGATGATCCCCTGTGCATGGCACGGCTTATGGACAAGCTTGTTGAAGCGGGCAATGTCACAAAGATTGTCTTCAACCAGAAGAGGGATTACGAATACGATTATGGGCAGACGCAGCTGCTGGTTGAGATCGCAAAGCTCCATAATAGGCTCATGAAGGAGAAAACGGACTTCGGGCTTGTCGCTGATCCACGGTATGGGAAATACTTCTACCAGCGCTATGATGAACTGCAGCACGTGGTATTCAACCTGCTCAAAAGCGATCCCCTCGGCTGCTATGTGGAGATCAAGCGCATCCTGAGAAGAGAGAAACTCGTCGCTGAACAGCACACGAGCGAGTTCGAGCAGCGCTACGTGACCCTTCTGGAGCGGCTTAAAAAAATGCTCGAGGACACTCAGCTCATTAAACTCGCGATGCCGTATCTCGAGGGCCACAAGGTCGGAGATCGCAATGTGTACAGGAGCTTCTTCAGCCCCATGATCAAGCCGGATTTCATGTACACGAAGCTCATGGCGTCATATCCTGAAGGGGCGGAGGAAATCGACAGCTACCGCGTCGGAGAAACTGAGGTTACGATCTTTGCGCTACCGAACACGATCCAAAACATGTACCATATTATCCCTCCGGAATTCAAGCTCTCCGAGGATAAGTACCAGCTGCTAGACCTCGCGCGCAATATCCTTGCTGAACACAAGCCAACACGAACTGAATTTGTCGATCCCGAGCGTATGCGGCAGGTCTTCTACAATGTCGGCCATGATTTGCTGGAAGAGCTTGCGCAGTACCATCGTATAAAGCTCACGCAGAAAGAGATTGAAGAATTGACTCAGATTCTCATACGGTATACGGTAGGATTTGGCCTCATTGAAGTGCTTTTACAAGATGAAAAGATCCAGGACGTAACAATCAATTCTCCCTTAGGGCAAAGCCCCATGTTCATCGTGCATGCTGACTTTGAGGACTGCATCACAAACATTGTGCCTACAAACACGGAGGCAGAATCATGGGCGTCAAAACTGCGCATGATCTCAGGAAGACCCTTAGACGAAGCGAATCCTGTGCTGGATACAGATATCACCATTCCGGAAGCAAACGCTCGTGTTGCCGTGATAGCTCCTCCGCTTGATCCAACAGGAATGGCGTTCGCATTCAGGAGGCATAGGGACAAGCCGTGGACATTGCCATTATTCATGAAAAACAAGATGATCAGCGCTGAAGCGGCAGGACTTTTGAGTTTCATTGTCGATGGGAGCAGAACGATGCTCATTGCGGGAACACGAAGCGCAGGAAAATCAAGCCTGCTTGGAGCGCTCATGACAGAGATTATGCGGAAGTATAGGATCATAACGATTGAGGATACCCTTGAACTTCCCACAAACCAACTACGCAAACTCGGATACAATCTCCAATCCATGACTGTAGCTGCTGCGCTCTCGAAAGGAAGCTCTGAAGTCTCGGCTGAAGAAGGCATACGCACAACCTTACGCATGGGGGATTCCTGCCTTATCGTGGGAGAAGTGCGATCAACCGAAGCAAAAAGTTTGTATGAGGCTATGCGCGTTGGGGCGCTTGCGAATGTCGTGGCAGGAACGATCCATGGAGACAGTCCATATGGGGTATTTGACCGTGTTGTCAATGATCTTGGGGTTCCCAAAACAAGCTTTAAAGCAACCGATGTTATCGTCGTGGCAAAGCCCATTCGCAGCGCAGATGGATTGCATCGGTGGAGACGAATAACCCAGATTACGGAAGTGCGCAAGGAGT
>CAZHJH010000148.1:0-2660 GCA_964533475.1 uncultured Methanosarcinales archaeon | reverse complement strand
TATAAATAGCATGCGCGCGCAGCAGGCATTATGATCTATAAGGAGCTCGTTGCAGTCTATGAGCAACTTGAGGGTACTTCTAAACGGCTAGAAAAAACATGGTGTATTGCTCAGCTGCTCAAAAAAACACCCCTGGAGGATTTGGAACACCTCTGTCTCCTGCTGCAAGGGAGACTCTTTCCTGCGTATGATGAACGCGAAGTGGGGGTTGCATCCCGCCTTGTCATTAAGGCATTGAGTTTAGCAACCGGGCATAGCACTGATAAGGTTGAGCAGCTCTGGAAAAGGACAGGAGACCTCGGGAAGACGGCTGAACTCCTCATAGCGAAGAAACACCAGGCAACACTCGCTCAGCAGCATCTCACGGTCAGGAAAGTCTTTGAGAATCTGAGAAAGCTTGCAGAGCTTGAAGGGGAGGGTGTTGTTGACAGGAAACTCAAGCTTATCGCGGAATTGCTCACCTCAGCAAGCCCACTTGAATCAAAATATATTATCAAAACGGTCTTACAGGATTTGCGCATTGGCGTGGGAGAAGGGGTCATGAGAGACGCGATCCTTTGGGCATTTTTCACGCGTGAACTCCATATCCTATATGATAATAAAGAAAACCTTGAAGTTGTTACGGAGTTCGACAGGAAAAAGTACATGGAGTACGCTGCCAGCGTCCAAAGGATGTATGATTTGAGCGCGAATTTTGGCGAGGTGGCAGCTGCGCTCAAAAAGAAAGGCAAGGACGCGTTTGGAACGATTGAACTTGAAGTGGGAAAGCCCCTTAAGGTCATGCTTTATCAAAAAGCGATAGATATCAAAGATGCGTTTGAGACTGTTGGAAAGCCTGCCGCGCTTGAGTACAAATATGATGGGTTCCGGATGCAGATCCATAAAAATGAGGATACCATTGAATTGTTCACGCGGCGCCTTGAGCGCGTTACGAATCAATTTCCGGATGTTGTGAAGGTCATCAAAGCACAAATCCAGGCGAAGGCGTGCATCCTCGACGCTGAAATCATAGGCATAGACCCCAAAACACGACAATGGATGCCGTTCCAGAATATCAGCCAGCGCATCAAGCGAAAGTATGATATTGAAGAAACGATACGAAAGATCCCCGTCATGGTGAATGTGTTTGACATTCTCTACGCTGATGGGAAAACGCTCCTGCATGAACCGTTTTCAAAACGAAGAGCACTGATTGAAAGGATTGTTCGGGAGAAAAAAGACGAGATTCAGGCGGCACGGCAAATCATAACGAGCAGTGAAAAAGAAGCGCTCGCATTTTATGAAGAAAGTTTGAATAGAGGCAATGAGGGGATCATGGCAAAATCTCTGGATAAAGAGTATAAACCCGGATCTCGCGTTGGTTACGGAGTAAAGGTCAAGCCAGTTATGGAGACCCTTGACCTCGTTATTGTTGGCGCCGAATGGGGTGAAGGAAAACGCTCCGGATGGTTGAGCTCATTTGTTCTGGCATGCCGAGATGGCATTCATTTTCGAGAAATTGGAAGAGTAGGAACGGGGATTAAAGAGCTGGAATCAGAGGGAGTTACGTTTGAAAAGCTCACGAAGCTCCTTAAGCCATTGATTTTTGAGGAGAAGGGAAAAGAAGTAACGGTAAAGCCAAAAATTGTTCTGGAAATTGATTACGAAGAGATACAGAAAAGCCCGACATATGGATCTGGATACGCGCTGCGGTTTCCCCGCGTGCTTCGTTTGCGAGAGGATAAAAGTATTAGGGACGCGAGCGAGATATCGTATATTAAGCAGTTGTATGAGGAGCAGAAATGAAAGAAAAAAGTTTTTTAGATGCGACGTTTAATAGCTAGGCTCTTACTGCGGACTGAGAGGTGGAGCGCACACGGGCACTAATTCCGGATGATATGATGCGGGGCTATATAATGCCCTCAGGAATTTGTCTGCGGCGCTTGCCTTAGTGTGGAGGTGCCTGGCTGCGTAGTCAATTCGGTCTCCTTTGAATGGAGATAAACCATAAAAACCCAAATCGAAGACATTACCCAGTCCCATCGTCCCGTAGCAAAACATTGCCCTTGTTGCTTCTATAAGGGGCAATTGTCTACGGAATGTAGATAGTTCCTCTTGTTTCAGCAATGCCCTCTCCGAATCTGATATTGGTCTTCTTTTCAGCGCGGCCCAATATGGAGAGTCAACGCGCATTGATAGACTCATTGAGTTCACTACATGTACTAGAGTAGCCATCGCTGAATCATATGATTCCTGATCATGCTCTACTTTTTTTACGCGACTCTTGGTCCGCGAAAAGATGTTCTCCTGCAAAGGATCACTATTGAATTGCAGCAAACGATTACACTCTTGCACAAAGGTTATCTCTCCTGTGATTACCCGGGCCACCAAGTCTGTATCTCCTGCTTCCATTAAAAACCGGACATTGTGTTCGATAGTTGACAGAGCATACACTTGCAAGGGATCTCCCTCAGAAATTGCCCTTACGTTCTCATACAGTTGCCTTCTTTGTTTTACTGCCCTCAAAACCTCTTCCGGTATAACCGGTGCGCTTTGTTCTTCTTTAATTGGTTGTTTCATTGTTCATCCCTCATTATTTATTTTATTATCGCTTAGTAACCCGGTTCCCAAATTAAAGGATAAAATTATTTTGGGAAGGCTGATTGGATTGCATCTTCTAC
>CAZHJH010000147.1:0-2741 GCA_964533475.1 uncultured Methanosarcinales archaeon | reverse complement strand
TTTGAGGAGCTCGCCAATTTCAGTCGTGGGCACCATAAGGAGACTGCATTTATTGTAAACCTGCTGAATGTGGCCCTTGGAGAGCGCGTAAATGAGCCACTCAAATATCCTCGAATGCGAGAGCGCGCGGGCGGCAAGCTCCCATTCAATCGAATGAATGTATGCTATAGCGTTCTTATCTGTCTTATGCGCCCTATCAATCGCAATCGTACCAATGGGACCGATGCTTTGAGAAAACACGAGGTCTGCCTCGTCAACGGCCTTGCGCACGACCTTGGACTTCCATTTGGGCAGCGGCCAATCGCCAAATGTGATGTGATGCAAAGGAATACGAATAACCCTAATCCCGGGAGGATCCTGCTGCTCGCCTGGGAACGCGGGAGCGATCACCGTAATCTCAAAATCGCGCTTGAGCGCAGGGATGACCTGGAGCAGAAAACGTGCTATACCGTCCATCCTGGGAACGAAGCTGTCTGTGGCAATTAGGAGTTTTTTCATTGGATTTTGTAAAAAACCTCCGCAAACCGGCACCCGTGCCGGAAACCATTGAAAACGTCCCGACGGTAAATATTCCAGAGCAGCGACAACGCAGTGGCTTTCTGGCTTTTATGATACTTGAACGCACTCATCTTTTTCTTGAACGTGGAGCTGATGTCCACAATCATCTTTGGATGATGGCGCTTTCTGATGTTAAAAAAGTTCCAAATATTAAAACTGTAGATATGCCCGGGATAATGAATGCGCTCAACAACATCCATGACAATGGAATACACGGCGCGGTGGTCGGGATGCGGATCATCAAGGTTATGTGTGAAAATCTTTGAGGGAGCGTTCGCGGTGATGATCTCAGCAATTCGATCTTTAAGGCCAAGCTGCTCCGCCTGCTCCTTAAAATTGCCTTCCGTAAGACCAAAAAAAGCGAGCGTGCCACCCAGCATACGCTCAGCCTGCATCGATTCCTTGGCTCGCATGCGCTGCGTGACGTGCCTCTTCAACCAAAAATGGCTCGATTCACCATACGAAAAAACATATGTTTTGCAAATCTTGCCTTCCTCGGCGTATTTCGCCAATGTACCCCCTGCGCCGAGCAAATGGTCATCATTATGAGCGGCAAAGCAGAGTATGATCTCTTTCATGCTGCACTTTGAACGGAGCTGCTTTAAAAATGTTGTGGGATCATGCGTTCCTCGCTCGTGCGTTCTCTAACCTATAGATTCATGAGCGTAAATGCTTAAATACTCCTTTTTGCAGGATTTATGAATCACCGGAGGGGTGGAATGCATGCAATTTTCAAAAGGGAGTCTCGTGTTCATATTTTGTTTAGTGGCTTGCGCCTCGTTCGCAGCCGCTGTCGACAACGCCGCATATATCGTTCGAAATACTGCCCGGCCAAACGCAGTGCTGCTTGCTGCGCTGCAGGAATCAGGAGTCCAAGTAACGCTTATTGATGATGACAAAATTCCTCAAACTGACTTTGGCACATACGATTTAGTTCTCGTCGGAAATGAGCGGATTAAAAACGTGAACAAACTTCCTCTGGGCATAACCCCCCTACTTCTCGTTGACTCTCAACTTGCCAGAACGATAGGACTCGCGTCCCGCGTCGGATATGTTGGCGCAAACAGTGCACTCCTCGGCGAGGTTAATATTCCGAGCCATCCACTCACGACGGGATTTCCCTCCATATTTGACATTTACACGGGCTGCTGCAAGCCCAATGGAGTTTCTGTCCCCGCATACTATCTAACGGAGATCAAACCTGCTGGCACTATGGGTATTATTCGTGAGCAATATGCGCTCAGCAATGATTATTATAACAATTTTCACGTGTCCGTTTTATGCCCTGGGGCAACTCTCCTGGGAAAAACAACGCCTCTTCAAGAGCAGATCATGTTTTTTGGCATCACGGAGACTAGCTACTGGACGCCGCGTACGCGGGAGCTTTTCAAACGCTCCGTGCAGTTCGGGTGCGTTCCCCAACCGGAATGCGATGATGGCATCGATAATGATCATGATGGACTCATCGACTATCCGAACGATCCGCAATGCGAATCGCCAATTGATGATAATGAAGGGCCAGCAATCTGCGGAGACGGTGTCCGTGAACATCCCGAACAATGCGATGACGGCAATCTCCTGAATGGAGATGGTTGTTCAAGCTCTTGCGCGATAACAAAACAGTGCAATGACGCAATAGACAATGACGGCGATGGCAAAACAGACTATCCCCAAGACCCGGGATGCACGAATCCCATTGATGACAATGAAGGGGATGGACCTATTGCGTGCACTACGAATGCTGATTGCGGATTTGTTGAAATTATAAGCGTATGTACGAATCTAACATTCGATATCACAACAGAAACACCGATCTGCGATGATCCCGGAACAGAAGCAAGCGCATGCAGAGTGGAAAGCAGTGTGGACAGGGAGTACTGCAACTATATCTGCTCTAATACACGGGGATGCGATTATACTGAATGCTCTGATGGAGTCGATAATGATGGTGATGGCAAGATTGACTATCCCCAAGATCCCGGATGCATCAATTATACTGATGATAACGAAACTAATATCATGCAGATCTGTGGCAATGGTGTCCGTGAAGGAACGGAACAATGTGATGACGGTAACACAAACAGTGGAGATGGCTGTTCCCTATGCAAAATTGAGGATACTAGCTGCGCACAACTTCCTGCTGGAACGATTGTGTTTGACACGAGCTTTGAAGAGGCAAAAGA
>CAZHJH010000146.1:0-2837 GCA_964533475.1 uncultured Methanosarcinales archaeon | reverse complement strand
ACTATTATGTAAGAATTCTTACTAAATCACCAATAATACCCCATACCCAATCAAGCATCCCGCGCTCAAAAACACCATCGCAGGATAGAACTTCCCTTTCTCGGCAGTAAACAGCAAAATCGCAAGTGCGATCGTGCTTGTTATGCCGATGATTGCGGACTGGAGAAGCGCGATGCCCGGAGTAATCCCCTGCAGCAGCAAGGATTCATACACAACTCCGCCAAAGAGCAACGGGAAGGCAAGATCGCCGCCTCCTAAAATTGCAGTTTTTCCTTGTTTAGGCGTTCCACCGACTTTCCGGTGTGGCATCATGCTCTTGGCATAAGGCACAAACACTCCGGCAAATGCCCTTTGACTCGTCTGGAACTTCGCGAGGGTGATCATATGCTTGCTTTTCCACACGGCAATTGCGTCATACACGGCAATAAGCAGCAGCATGATAATCCCCGAGAAAATATTCAGATACGGTAGCAGGATGAGCGTGATTCCGGGATAGATGAAAACTTCTGTAAGATTGTGCATCCATGGATTTGGCCTGAACACTTTCCAGTATGCGAGCAATGCCGCGATGATAAGCGCGTAAAAGAACGAAATGTACACGCCTAATGCAACGGCAAGCGCTAAAAACACGCTGAGCACAAACCCATACTTCCAGTAGCCCCCGAGCTTAAAGCGCATGAGTGCAAAGATGAGCGCAGTCCCTATAAGTATGAGGAAGAGCAGCGGGATAAAACTCCAGTCCTTGTTTTCAAGCCGGGGCTGCTCTCCAAGAGCAGTGTCCTCATGGATAAGCGTGAGCTTTCCATCCTGTATTCCCACATCAACATAGCGATACACCGTGTACAGTCCAAACAGTTGCGTAAACAAGAATATGAGTATGAGCACGACAGTGACGGATAACGTATGTTTCATGGGCATGCCGCACGTGCATGAATTATAAACCTTTGGGTAAAGCATAAATAGCACCGCACATATTAATAGCATAGAACGCATGAAACGCGCGCACACCGTAAAACTGTCTGTTTTTGTCAAGGAGTACGAGCAGGAAGCCCCAATAAGCGACGCTCTTGTCCGTTTCCTAGGTTTCGATATTGAAAAGGAAAAAATTACTATTGAGCGGTCTCGTGTCGAGGGCATTCACGAGCAAAAAATCACGATTTTTGAAGTGCTCCTCCAGAAGGAGCGTCATGTGAACGCGTTCCTTAACGCACTGATCGAGCGGCTTACTCCTGAGCAAAAAGCGCTCCTCGCGCAGCAGGCTGACTCAAGGACGAGCGAGGACTGTGATTTCTACATCCGATTTGACAAGCCGAAGCTATTAAAGAACGAGCTCGCGATCACAGAGTCTGGCGATTGCTTCCACTGCAAGATCACCTTGGCGTCCTATCCCAAGCGAAAGGATGCCGCTTTGAAAATCATAAAGGAAATGTTTAAATAGCGTTTTCCATTTGGAAAGCGTATGGCAGTTGTAACGCCCTGGGAAGTCAAAGGCACGATTGATTATGGCAAGCTGATCAAGGAGTTTGGCGTTTCAAAGCTTGATGATGCCATACTCAAGAAGCTGGAAAAACACACAGGTCCTCTGCATCACCTCATTCGAAGAAAAATATTCTTTGCCCATAGAGACCTCGATTTCGCGCTTCAAGAGCACAGTAAGGGCAATCTGTTTCTTTACACCGGCTGCGGCCCCTCAGGACCTATCCATATGGGTCACGCGTCCGTATGGCTTTTTACAAAATGGCTGCAGGATGCGCTGGATGTGGACTTATGGTTTCAATTCACGGATGATGAGAAATTCCTGTTCAAGGATATGACGTATGAGGAAATCCAGAAATGGCTGTATGAAAATATGCTGGATGTCATCGCGCTAGGCTTCAATCCTAGGAAAACCCATTTCCTTATAGATACGAAGCACGCTGGACTAATGTATCCTGAAGCCATCAAAGTTGCGAAGCGCATTACATTTTCAACGATCAAGTCCGCATTTGGATTCACGAATGAACAGAATCTCGGTGCTATTTTTTACACGTCCATGCAGGCCGTTCCTGCTTTTTTACCATCAGTAATCGCAAAAAAAACGATGGCGTGTTTGATTCCTCACGCGATCGACCAGGATCCTCACTTCAGAGTCACGAGGGATGTTCTTCCCAAACTCGGTTATCCCAAGCCCGCTTCCATTCAGTCACGATTTCTGCCTGGCTTAGAAGGAATGAAGGATGCTGGAAAACTCTCCAGTTCGACAGGTCAAGCTATTTATCTCACCGATGATCCAAAAACCGTGAAAACAAAGATCAACAAATACGCATTCTCCGGCGGCAAGGACACAATCGAAGAGCATAGGAAGCACGGCGGCAATCCCGAGATTGATGTCGCGTATCAATGGCTCATGTTTTTCGAGGAGGATGATGAGAAGTTGAAGAAGATCTATAATGATTACAAGTCTGGAAAGCTGCTTTCAGGAGAACTCAAGGCGATTCTCATTGAGAACATCAGCGCTTTCCTCATGCAGCATCAAAAGAAGAGGGCAGCAGCTCCCAATCTTGTTGACGATTATATTTACAAAGCGAAGTAAATTTTATCTAATCAAGAATAAAAGTCTCCCTTGGAGGCACAAGCAATGAAAGGATACAAGAAAGTTATATTTTTTGCTGCTGGCGCGCTTGTTCTTCTCTTAATTGCCTGCCAGGGTTCCATTTATTCTCACATGTCCGGGAAATCTGGTCTTGCGTTTTTTCCTGGGCCTTCGGGTTCTAGTGTGTATTGTGAGGATCCGGATGATTCCAGGACGTATCCGTATTGGGATCCTGCATTCATTGGAGGCACCCTGGCATCACTCA
>CAZHJH010000145.1:0-2870 GCA_964533475.1 uncultured Methanosarcinales archaeon | reverse complement strand
CATCCTCGCTCAGGAATTTCTCGTGTTGAGGCGGTTGTGATCGCGCAGCAGCACAAGAAATTCCTGAGCGAGGATGAGCTGCGCACGGAAATCAGGAGCAAAGTCATAGAGCCTATATGCGGCCATCTCATGGACGAGCGCACGAAAGTGCATATCAACGCGACAGGAGCATTTGTCATCGGAGGACCTGAGGCGGACACCGGTGTTACTGGAAGAAAGATCATTGTGGACACGTATGGGGGGGTTGGCCGTCATGGCGGCGGAGCGTTTTCAGGCAAGGATCCAAGCAAAGTGGATCGCTCAGGAGCGTACATGGCGCGATATGTCGCGAAGAATATTGTCGCGGCTGGTCTCGCGGATAAATGCGAAGTGCAGCTCAGCTACGCGATTGGAGTTGCGCAGACACCGAGCGTGAATGTAGCTTGTTTTGGCACAGAGAAAATCCCCGAGGAGCAGATCAGCAAGCTCGTTTACAAGCATTTCAGGCTCACGCCAAAAGGCATTATTGACTCCTTGAAACTCAGAAGGCCGATCTTTCGAAAAGCTGCAGCATATGGCCATTTCGGCAGGGAAGATCCCGACTTTACGTGGGAGAGAACGGATAAGGCGGAACTGCTTAAACAGGATGCGGGATTCTGAGTGGTCATAACCCCCCACATCCCGATAATTGCCCTGGAATTTTCGAAACGTTTATATAGAACTATTAGTTCCTATATATGAACAATTAGTTCCGATATGGAAACCGCAGGTTACTATACCATGAAAACGCCAACTGAAAAGGAGAACGAGGCATTGTTATTGTTATTCAAGGATTTTGCCAGTGACTACAATGCAAACTCAATCTCAAAAAAGCTTAACATAACGCCGAGAGGTGCTTTAAAAATATTGAACAACCTTTACTCAGAAAAGACTCTGATAAGGAAGAAGCTTGGCAAAGCCATATTTTACAAAATCAATTTTGAGGATACTTATGCTAAAAAATTGATTGAAACCTTGCTGACGAAAGAAACCAGGGAAAAAGCGTCCCGGTGGTTATCTGAATTCGAAGAGTTATTCGAAGTGATTCAGGCCGGGTTAATGTACGGTTCAGCTGTAAGAAACTATGAAAAAGCAAAAGATATTGACCTGATCCTTATTATTGAAAAAGAAAAGTATAAAGAAATCTCCAAACGCATTGATGAAAAGAACAGAATCTTGATAAAACCCATACATCCATTGATCATGGTTTCATCGGACTTGGAAAAGAACCTGAGAAACAAAAATCCCGCGATGATTAATGCAATTAGGGAAGGATATATCCTTCATGGCTATGCTGAAATTATGGAGGTAATCAGTCATGTCACAAGCTTCTAACAAGGTAAAATGGTGCCTTAACAAGGCAAAGAGAGAGTTAGAAGAGATCGGAATGCATCGTGGGCTAATAGAACAAGAGCAAGACTTCAAATCAGCATCGCTTCACCTGGTAAAAGCAAGGCACAACCTTAAAGCGGCTTTGTTCTTTCAGAAAAATAATTATTCTGACTGGTCTGCAAGTGCTTTCTTTTACTGCGTCTATCATTGTTTTCTGGCTGTTTTGCGTAAATTCGGATATGAATCAAGAAATCAGGAGTGCACTATCGCGGTAATGGAAATGCTCAAAGAGCAAGGGAAGATTGAGATTGATGGCAGATTCATCAGCACTTTAAAGATTTCACAGGCAAAGGAAGATGAGCACAGCATAATCAAAATAAGGGAAGATTTTCAGTATGGGACAGATGTTGAGTTTCATAGGAAAGAAGAGTTTGAAAAACTTGCTCAACTGTGCAAGGAAGCAATAGAAGCAACAAGCAAGATTGTTTTCAGCAAGTAAAACTCAGCTCATCCCGACTTTACATGGGAGAGAACGGATAAGGCGGAAATATTGAAGAATGAAGCGGGATTTTAAGGAAAAGTTAAGAAGGTTGGAATTATGAAAGTATATTACGCAAAAGATCCTGTGTACACTGTAAAACCTATCATAGAACCCAGTAGGGAAGCATTCCCAAAAGATGATTTTGTAGCCCTCGACGTTCAGTTGCCCTCGAATGTGACATTGGACAGAATCTTTGAATACTTAAACAGCGCACAGAACCCTCTTAAAACGGCGGAGGGTCAAAGATGGCTGGCGCAACAGAATTTGAGTCACACCTCAATGAGTGTTGGGGATATCGTTCAGGATGATCGTGGCAGGTTGACGATGTGTGCTGGCCGTGTTTGGAAACCGGTGCAATGGGAGTGATCTTTGATGTTTTTCATAAACTTCGATGATTCGTGACGTACCGCTATTTATCAATTCCGTCTTTGATGATGGGCGCCATGAGCCCTTGTACATAGGACGCGAGGGATTTTACATTGGGGGCCGGAGTCACTTTGACAAGACCTGTCGCACTGAGTGCAAGAACCTCGCCTTGAATAATTCTTTCAGGATCATCTAAACGGGCATGTGAGGACTCGTGAGCTGGACCTACGGAATTCATGATTGTGGCCCTTCGGGCTCCGGACATCTCGGGAGCATGAAACACCTGATTTCCGATGACAATATTCTCTGTCATTTCAGGAGCCCAAAACGCAATTTCGTATGACAATCCACAAGGAGAACGGTAAAATCTCTCGCGATCTTGAACATAGGGAGATTCTGTTGGATCCGGTATTCCGTTTGCCAGATTCATGGCAAGGAACTCATTGATGTATCCCCACATTGCTGCAGGGAATCGTGTACTCTCTCCTTCAACCATGTGCATCGTTCCATCAACAACGATGACATCCGGTTTGTCTGCTTTGATAGCTTGAAGTATGTGCGCGGCGGGGGCATCGCCCGGGCGATACGTACAATCATGGGACATTGATGAGAT
>CAZHJH010000144.1:0-2958 GCA_964533475.1 uncultured Methanosarcinales archaeon | reverse complement strand
ATTCGCAACGAACGATCCGTTGCCCGGATATCGCCCAAGTGGTTTCAGGTTGTCAAAATTGATCGAAGCGTCACTGTCCGCAACGAAGACGTTGCTCCGGTTTGTGTTCGTGACCGCCCAATTAACGAGTGTCGTTCCCAGCGCGTCCTGCAGCGCAAGCCTTCCCGAGATATTGCCCACAATTTTCTGATACGGGCTTACAGTCACCGTTTGGTATGCATAGTTGTTCGTCTCAATCGATTCCGCAATAGAACCTCCGGAAGCTATGGGAGGATCCGCGACGACATAGATATCCGTAGCTCCAAGAACAGCAAGCCACGTCTGTGAAAGGTTCACATTGCTCCCTGCTGCTATGTTGGCTGTTTGATTAGCTCCAATCTGGATATTGAGGCTGTAGTTTCCCTGGAAAAATTGGATACGTACGCTGTTCGCATCCACCGTGCCGATATTATGGACGGTTACATTTATTGTAACATTCTGGCCCTCCAAGGGCGTCGCGTTGCTCACAACAATGTCCGTCGACTGAATACGTAGATCGGGCATGGGCACCGTATTATTGAACTGAACCGTTATCCGGGTTGTATTCCTCGCTCCTTTCGTCGTATTAGCGCTCACATACAAAAAGTACGTCCCATCCGCAAATTTAGAGCTATTAAAGGTATCATTGTAATCATGTGAAGTACCAGCACGAATCAGGGGGCTACTTCCGAGCGCAGCATCCTTCGAGTAATTGCCAGATGAATTGCCAATAAAATAAATCGCTTTATCAACAAAAAAACCCGTGAGGTTCGTGATTGTGGCGTTCACAACGCTCAGATTCTGGATTACGGACGCATTTCCCGGAGCATTGATCACAACGGAAGGTGAAGCATTATACGTAAGCTCCATATTCGGAGCAGCGTCAACGCCTTCTGTTCCACGAAGCAGGGTAACCGGTCCAGCGAGATAATTGGATCCATTATTAAGCACCTGAACGGTCAAATTATCTGAAGCGGCGCAGGCGGGAGAGAGCGCTTCGCAGTCGAGAACATAGTAATTGCCTTCATCGTTGTATACTCCTCCCGGCCCAATAATATCTGTAATCTGGTTTGAGGGCCCATCCGCGGTGCGATACAGCATGACGGTGAAGCCATTCGCATCCTGGCCATCCGTGGCGTTCTCAACAAATCCTACGATAAAGTACGCCGCGTTTGCGTTGAATGATCCCCAGATTACAAAAAGCGCCAACAGCAGTAATATAAGCGGATACTTCATTGCACCACGACCGTGAGATTAGTTGGGGCAGTCATCCATATCCAGTACTTCTGATACGGAACAAGCGCGAAATCCTTTCCAATAATCCTTCCATTCTTGAGCTTGATGACGGGAATCGTTTTCCCTGATTCGGGATCATCGTATGCGAGAATAGATAATGAGGATGTGCTGCGCAGCAGTGCATCCGCTGACGTGATGTTTGATTTCGGGAGTATGATCGGGCGCTCGACAAGCGATCCGGTAAACGAATACACGACTCGGGTATATGTCACGTTGGATACGATTCCGTACGTGAATGAGCCAGGGAGCGCGGTGCTGTCATGAACGATTATTGTGGCGTTTTGGAGTGAATACGGAACCTGCGCGATCGCCGCACTCGCAAGGATTGAAAAAACGATTATCCAAATACTCATCTTCATTTTTGTTCGCCTCCTTGGAACTCATCATACATGCGCTCGTCCATGAATGACTCAAGGTCCTCATACGGATCTGAGTCGTCAGGCGCGGCAGCGGGTTGTTTTGTTATTTGGTCTTGCTTCACCACGGTTTGAACCTCCTGCTTGGGAGCTTTGGCTTTTTTCTTTTTAAACCTTGACACGCACCGGTCTTTGAGAGTAGCAATTGCTTGTGACGCAGGAACATACACATATACTGATATCAGGATTAGGAAGAAGAGCGCGCTTCCGATGTACACAAATTCCCATGCGACTTGTTTGATAATGAGCCTTCTCACCTGCTGCTCTCGCGGATCTGGTGTGGGAGCAGGGGGTTGCTGAACGGGAGGAGACAGAGGTATTTCCACATAGGGCTGATCCTGAGGCAATGTAGCTTCCGGAATGGGGGTCGCAAGGCTTACTGTCGCAAGGAAATTCGATGTTGCTTTTGACACACTTCCTTCGCTTGCAAACGGAAGCCTCCTCCCCAGCGTATCGATGAGCAGCGTTCCTGACTCGGGCTCCGCGAAGAAATACTCAACCTTTGCCAATGCTCCATCATCAAACGACGTTTCGATCTCCAATGTCTCAAGTATACTGAATGATGCCTGCGAATCCTGCCCAATCGAAATTTTAACTTTCGCTTCCGGCGTAGGCATCCGCGCCCAGAACATAATCTTAATGAACGAGGAGTTTCGGAATGGGAGCGTAAGAATATACGATTTTCCGGGGATAACCTGCGTGAATGACCATGTCCGTACAGGACTCATGTACCCTGCAGCCCCCGTTGAGGCAGCTGAAGATGCAGCTGGCGTGGTTGTCACCGTCGTGCTCGGGAGCGTTACTGTAAATGCTCCTGCACTTGAACGAATCGTGCCTGAAGCATCATCCGCATAGACCCGGAGTGTATAACTGCCATCCGTGAGGCCCGTGAGTGTCAGGTTGAATGCGGAGCATGATGAGCACAGCGTCGTGTTTCCGGCACTGAGGGAATAGAAGATCGAGTTCGTGTACGGTGCTTTCACGCTGAGGTTAATCGTAAAATTGCTCACCGTGTATGATGAGCTCAGATTTCCAAGAGAAACGATGGGCTCAAGCCGCATCGTCGGGGCAGTATCGTATCCTTCTCCTGTTGTTGTAACATTCACAGGTCCCGCGACATATCCTGAGCTATCATCAGGCAATATGCTGTTGACCATCGATCCGATCGTCCAAGATGCGTTGAGGAGCTCAAGGTCGCAGCAGTATGCGTTATCCTCCGATCCTACCT
>CAZHJH010000143.1:0-2967 GCA_964533475.1 uncultured Methanosarcinales archaeon | reverse complement strand
GGTTGCAGAGGCCCTAAAACTTCATGCCGAACGCTGTAAAAGAAAGTTTGCTCCTGCTACTGTTGGAGAACTCACAGCGACACAGCGCGTTCCCGCTCGGAGTGGTGACGTTGATCTCAGTTTAGATATCAAAATTATCGATGACCGATGGACATATTTGGCTTTGACAATGGCCATGGCTAGATCTGATTACTCTTGGGTTGAATCACGCATGCTCCGAGATGCCCTTGGATTCTCGCTCCAATGCGTAAACTATGATCTCACGTTCAAGGTTGAATCTTCTGGAACAGGATACCCTACACACAGCATTGAATATCACAAGGTTAATGACAATCGAAATGAGATCCCGTTTGTGAAGTTGCCAGGAGCATTGGATGAAAAGCATCTTGAGGGAATTCGATATGTACTGGATCACTTCGGAATCGAATATGAGGAAACAGACGACGCATTTCGTGTAAAAAACGAGCGCAAAGAGGATTTTCCAGAAAGAATTCCAGAAGCTGTAAGTTTCCTAGTGAAATCAGGCTGCAAGGTGCATATTACTAATGAAGGCGGGGCCGTCAACGATTATCGATGCAAGAAAGCGATAGATTTGCAGTATGAGCCAGGAATTCAAAAAGTTACGCTGACATTAGGCTCCACTGATCAAGGGGGGTGGGCGGTTTCCATGGATCTTGTGAAAACAATTGAAGCCCTCGTAGGAGGCATCCATGATATCGACTTGCGTGAGGGATGGCAGTTTGCAGAGATTCCCATCACGCCACCTGAGGGAGTTGTTTTGAAGATTGGTGCCGATGCTCAGCTAAAACGGTTCAGCGAGTGATAGGCAATGGCAGATCCAGTCCTTGCTGGAATTGTTAAGGACGCGACAGAAGCCTATAATCAACAACGGGCTGAGCTTTATTCTGAAACTCCCCTAATTAATTTGACAGGTAAAGCGACCACACAGGATGGACGAAATGTGTCCTTTACATTGGATCTTAACGCACAGGGTCAATGGCAGCATCTCGCCGTTGAGACCGATATTCGTGGAATTGAGCACTGCATCGCATCGAGCTCAGTCCCCAGAGCTATGTTTGACTACACCTGGCTGCAAGCCCAGAATCAAGGGGATAAAACGCCCATGATTGTGAACTTCACTATTCATCCGGCCGCGGGAAGCACACATCCTCAATACGCGATTACATTTTCAAGAACTGGTAATCAATTCACACCTTCCGTTAGTATTATTGGATCCGCTCCCATAGAGGAAGCACCACGTATTCGCCAGGATGCAGCGCAGCAGTTGCAGGATTACCTTAATTTCTTCGAAATTCAATACGATAGCACGGGCGCTGTCCTACGTGTCAAAGAAGTCGCCGTTCAAGGGCTTAGAAACAAGTTGTCAGAGGCAGCTAGGGAGCTTGTCTCAAAAGGGCATCAGGTAGACATATCCTTTGAAGGGGGAATTAATGGCATTACGCGAACCGCTACAGTACGATACAATGCACCAGGAATGAACGCTCATTGTACACTGACATATGGTTTGCAAGAAGGGGAAAAGTTTCAATTAAAACCAGAGACTGTCCTTACCATTGAGCAGATTGTTGAAAAAAAATTTGAGGTTGATCTTCCGGGAGCTCAGTGGACATACACATATCCAACCATTCAGCCAGCCAAAGGCGTGATTCGCATTATTCCGGGTGATGAGTCAGGAGCGCAAAAAGAAGCGCCCAAACCTGCAAAAAAGGTAAAATAGTTTTACTTCTAAAACATTAAAAAAAAGTAAAAATATAAAAAAAATTATCGCCTATATTGCTTTCTCACTTTAGTCCTGTAATCCGCAGATTTTGAAGGCCGAGTATGCTCTGATCCTTTTCCAGACCATCTCAAACCCCGAGATTTCTTCCCTGCGCTTGTGAGCCCTCTGAAGACTCTGCCATGCTGGTTAAGGATCCAGTTGATGCGCGGATCCGCTTTGATAACGGGATGCGCGATGTCCACAAGAATGACCTCATACCAGTAAAATAATCCATCCTGGCCAACCCAGTAGCTATTGAGGACTTCACAGTTCGTGAATTTTTTAACCGCTCTGGCCTCAGCGATCTGTTGATAGCTGACATCAGGATCAATCCTTCGTCCATAATGCTTTGGCCGTCTTCCAGAGACGATCTTCGGCCTCTGGCGCCCTCCTCTCAGAACTCGCTGACGAGCGATGATAAAACCCTGCTTCGCCTTATATCCCAAACTTCTTGCACGATCAATTCTTGTAGGACGTTCCAAGCGCACGGTCACGGGCTGCTTGCGCCATTGGATCAAACGTTCATGATTAAGCTCTTTTAATTGTTCAGAAGGAACTTTCCAGGCTTTCCTAACATACTGATATAATCCCATTGTTCTGCCTCCATTCTTATAATGCTGAGTTTTCAGCCGCACGATTCAGGCAAGCACGCCCACATTTCGTGCTGAACGGAATGAATCGGGGTTGGTTTAAAAAAGTATGGGTTTAAAAACACACAAACACTTTGCTTGTCCATGACTGAGATCATAGGCATGGACGGCTCAAGGGAAGCAGCGCCAGAGTCATTCTTTGTGACGCGTTCGCCTCCAGGCATAACTGTTGGGCCGTATCATCCGGGGATTCTTCTAGCGGCGGCTGAATCCACACGATCACCTGATTTTGGTTTCGCTGAATTTAGAATGGAGGATGATTACAGAATTCAGCGCTTACTCAATCCACCCCCTGTCACTGATCCTGGAGCGACATACGAGCAAAAACTCACGGTCATGATGAGGATGCTCAAGATGATTGAAGAGGACTGGCGCCGCAATGGATCCGGCGCAGTGAGGATTGATGGTGATTTCTTTGATCCACTAAGCGGTAAAATTGTCAATTACGAGACAACACCATATATTCATGTGCTTAATCGAGGCGGCCGCGGTTGGGAATTGCATATCGACACAAGCAAACCGGATACGACGTTCGCG
>CAZHJH010000142.1:0-2988 GCA_964533475.1 uncultured Methanosarcinales archaeon | reverse complement strand
CTGGGCATTGTAGACCGAGAGGTTATACACGGCAGTCCAATTCTGATAGAACGCATTCTGAATCCTGAGAAGATCCGTCCAACGGTTGCCAGAGTATGAAGTCACTTTAAAATCACTCACTTCAATACCCTGAGGCAAGTCAATTGTTCCCGTCGTGACTTCATTATTAAACCGGGCAGACTCTGCAGTAATCGGAATTTTGCCATAGCTTGACTGGGGCACATCCGGAATATATGTATAGCGAATAAACGAATCGGGATACAACACGGACTTAATGTACTGGCCGGAAATGTTGATCGTCTGGTTCATTTTCACAACATTCGTCTTGAGCAGATTCAACGCGATATTCTTGTACGCTTCCTGCAATCCTGTTACGTTCGTGCTCATGAAAAAATGGGAGCAGTCATCACAGCATGCAGTCCTGTTCAGCGTAGCTACGTCAGCGCCGGCGCCGAACGCAACAGCATAAATGCTGATATTGTAATGCTGCTTTGCATAACATGCGAATGAAACTGTCTCGTTGACCGCCTGCGAATCAAGACAATCACCGCTCCATCCATTAATATCCATGAGCCCGTCATTCGGCCCGTGGCAGTAATTTGCCTGGCCGTCGCTCATGATGACCATCGCTTTCGGAATCACGGATACATTCGCCCGAAGCTCGAGGTCGAACTTCGCGCTTACCGCATCATCATTGTTTAGCTTGACAGCGATCACATTATCTCCTGTGACGAGATCTCCGGAATCGATAGCGGGACCATTAACATTCCAGTATGTGGCGTTGTGCGGGCCAGGATCGGAACTTACAAGATTGCCATTAAGGTACACATCAGCGCCATCATCACTATACACATACAGTTTGGGCAGACTAATACTGTTCAAGTCCTGAATGGAAAAGGTTTTTCTAAAATAGAAGTTGCCTGAGGCATTCTGAATGCTAATATCAACATCATCAAAAAACGCAACAATGCCCTCCGTTGTTGATTGCCATCCCCCCGATGAGTCAAACTTTGCTCCCATATCTAGGTAATACCATCCAGGACCTGTGATATGCTGTGTGACATCTTGCACGAACATTCCAGTATTTCTCACGCCGTCTCCATCACGGTCAAAATCCCCCCGGGTGTTATCCTGATGCCACATCACGTTATCACTAACGCTGTAATCGTATAGAATTTCAGGAGGGGAGTCTGCAGGCGCGGTGGGAGCAGCGCTTTGGCCCGTGTCGAGATCATACCCTAAGTAATGCATCTGCGCCTGATTGCCAAACCGTGCCTTAATCCAAACACTCTCTTCCGTGTCGTCAGAGCCTCCCGTGAAACTCTCACGATCAAACGCTGCATACCTGAATGAGACGATGGCCTTTCCGCCATTTTGGATGCTGTCATACATGGCAGATGTGATGTTGAGCTGAATACCAAACGCACCAGAGTCAGAATACCCACAGTTTGTCCCGCACTGCACTCCTCCGATGTCCACTTGCACACGTTTTGAGCCATCCGTTGTCACGCCATCTGATTTTGCGGATGGATCATAGTGAGCAGTCATATCATGATCTCCTGGAGCACCATCATCCCCTGCGCTTCCGTATGTTTCGTTTCCCCGCGCCCAATCCCAGCCATCATTCCCTGTGGAGGTGTAGTTAACAAGAATGCTGAGATCATCAAATGCGACAATCGTTCTTCCCGAGCCACTTGTCACAGAAGCGCCGCACTCAATAGCGTACAGATATGACGTATTCGTGATATACGCTGTGATGTCGAATGATTCCTGAATTGGCCCGTTTTGCGGATAGGATGCCTGCGTCCACGAAGCGGACCAGAGTGTGGATTCTCCTGAAGGATGCTTGAGGCTGCAGTACGGGTTTGCGGTTCCATTAAACAGCGCTGCGTTGACACTATGATTAAAGGAGAATGTTACCTTCGTAATTGTCTCATCGGGAACGGAAAAGGACTGGTTGAGCGATCCTGAACTGCCGCCATTGGAATCAACAATCCAGTAGTCACGCATGCCAAAATAATCCTTGACTCCCGTAAAGCGAATATCCTCAACATAGAAGCGCTCCAAATCCCCATTTTGACTGAATGAGGAATATGAGTACGCTCCGAATTGCACGTAGAACGGATCCCTCATCACATAACTGCTCAGGTCGTGGGACGCGTTGTGATACTGATCATCGTCGTCAATGTTTCCCGCATATTGCCGCAGCGTCCGCCATGATCCGTCATTAATGCGAACATCACCATAATCTCCAAGGTCATTCTCGCCGCTCAATCTCCATGCATACGTGAGATTTGCTCGCGCAAATCCTAAAAGATTAAACGTCCTCCGGATATAGCCATAGCTGTCCATATCCCTGAACACAAGAACATCCGTCGGGCTGTACGCTGCATATCCGGGGTCATTCGCGAAAATATATACCTCTTGGCCAGCATCATTCGTAATCCAGTATCCCGGAGAGCGGTTAATACTATTGCCATTGATCTGCGTAGTGGAGGCATAGTAGGATTCGAAATCGTCGAGGAGCAGAACCGTCGCGTTTTCGATGAGCGCCGATGCCTGCACGGCTCCGGAGGACGTCCAGCCTAAAAGCGAAGGGCCATCAAAGTGCATATTGAGAAGAGGAGTCGCAATGGAAGCCGCGGCTGAAAAACCAAACGAGTTTGCCGTGCTATTCATCCCGGAAGAAAAATCAATGGGCTCCGGATGATCCTGCGCCATATCCCAAAGATCCGGATGGAGCGCATTATTGATTGAGGTATCAACTCCTCCAAAACCCAGCACGGTTTTTCCAGAAGGCCATAAGGAGACGTTGTAACTCTGATCATACCAATTCGCCGGAGGCGCCGCAAATTGATACGCGGCGCCCTTTTATTTTTCTATACTAAATTCTTCATAAGCCGTACAAATGTGCAACACCAGGTGTAGCACATTTCAAAAAGGGTCAAACATATAAGCTTCGTCTTTTGCAATGCTCGAATCAACAAA
>CAZHJH010000141.1:0-3017 GCA_964533475.1 uncultured Methanosarcinales archaeon | reverse complement strand
AAAGCGCCGGCTAGCGCTACTGCTGCACCAAGACTATATGCCGCATATCGCCAAGGCGTCCATCCAAAGTATTGAAGCCATTCCCAGGCATATAATGATGCATGGTATCCTCCATATGCAACTCCTGCCACTGTAAGCACTGCTCCGGCTGCAATCCCTCCATATTTTGCGGCCTTTATGGCAATTGATCCTGAATTGATTGCCATTGAGTGGAGCAAATCTTTAGCAAATATTGGCAGATTTTTTCTCCACTCCGGCATTCTTTTTATACAATGCTCAACTAAACCTTCAAGCTGTCCCGGCATTGTTGTGAAGGGGTACAGTGCTGCTGTCCCTATCCGTCTGCCAATCGCTATTGCTGCCCGTTTTGATTCTTTGGTAGCCCATCGCGCGCCAATGTCTAAGCCTTTCGCTCCTGTTTCGATGCCATAGACGAGTACATCTGCAGCTCTCGCAGTGTAATTCAGCGCCTTGATCCTCAAATGATACCTATTTCGTTCTCTGCCTTCAATAACTGCCCTGTAATTCACATCAAAAAGATTTGCTATACTCGAAAGCAGATGGCCTTCAGGATGATAAAGGATGTCATCATCACTGAGAACCACATCAATAAACAAGTTTTCAAATGATTCATACATGCCTTGAAGTACGGCTACCCTATGATCCCCAATGATGTTATTCCTGCCCTTTGTTAGCGTTGCGTGCTGGGGGTATTCTACCCAGAAATCCATCCCCATTCGAAGGAGGTCTGAGAGTAATCTTGCGTGCATGCTCCTCTCATCGAATTTTGCATTTTCATAATGAACGAACAAGCCACGCTGCGTAAAAATAATTTTGTCAAGCTGCTTATCTCTAAGAGCAAAGCGATCGTCGTTTCGCAGTTGTCGAACTGCCCTCTTTGAAACCCCCATCGTGAGTGGTGCCACACGTCCGTCAATAGTAACTGTTGCGGGGTTAGCAGTATCATAGAATACCCGCATGCTGTTGATGAGTTCAGAATCCAAAAAGATTGTTCCGGCATCATCTGAGAGCATACCAAGATACTGAAACAAGTGTTTCCGCACGCCCTCACGGGAGATAACCCCCTTTTGAATAAATGCGTCTACCTGTGTTCCTCCCCGATGCGAATGCCTTGCAAAGCCATTCTGTGAGCTTGGCAGAACTGTAGTTAACCATTTGTCACCCTGTTGATACACGAGTGCCTGTGCTGCTGCTCCTAAACTCCATGGTTTTGACACAACCCTCACGAGATGCGCAACATCAACAATGCTATACCAACCGATACCATGCTCTCCAATTTTTGTTGGATCCCCTTCCTTCGCACTATTATAGGGCACAAGAAGGTTTCTAATTAAACCTCGCAGATTCATTCCGCAGCCGTAATCGCGTACTCTCAGCACATCCCAGCCCTTGCCATAATGGTCGCTTTCACCTTCTATGAATTCAAATTCAACCGCCCGCATTCTCTCCTGTTGTGAGTACGCGTCCACAGCGTTCTGGCCGAGTTCTCTTACCGTCGCGTATTTGTCACCAAATTGCGCCGTAATTGTCTTGTTGACGATTTCAGGATACAATCTTTGGTTCCTTCCCGTGATTAATCCCCTAGTTTCCTCAATTTGAGTCTGAGCGAGCTCCACCCCTCCATTTCCCCGAGCAAGACGATCCAAAAACGCGTCAAAATCCCCGATCATCTGCATCATGACGAGATCCGCTAATTCAAGAGTAAATACTTGTCCTTCGCGCTGCATTTCCTCAATCTTTTCTTCTAGCAGCTTCATGTCTTCACCGCAGGACGTCGGGGTGTAAGATACTTGAATTCCGTCCTGATTCTTTCTTCAACGCCATCAGCTTTCTTTATGGTTAATGCTCTCTGCACATCCAACAGCTGATAATATTGGCAGACAAGTCCATAGACTTTTCTGGCGTCCAGCGGTCCCTGAACATAAGGGTGCCGGGTATTCACGCTAAGGTCTGTAGATACTCCCGTCGCTCTGCTCATGAGCGCAGCATCTCCTGGGGGATCAACAGTTACAAGATGCACTGCCCCAAATGTCCGCTGACCGGATACTAGAGAAGCCATATGACGTAAGTTTGGATATGGGTTTCCCTCCGCATTTGCGAATTGAAAGAATGAATCCGCCGTAAATTTTTCCTGATGCACAATCACCGCTCTCAATAATGCCTCAGAGTTTTCATAGAACTCTTGCCAGTATGGAACCGCATGAGGATCAACCACAAATGCGGAATTCATTGCATTGCCAAGAAATGGCGCTAGGAGGTGATGATCTGCCCCAAAAACAACATACTTCTTTCCGGGCAGTAATATCGCGCTAATCTCTCCAATGTTTGGCAATGAGCTTAATGTACCTCTATTAAATGCAGCCAGAAGTTCGGGGATAAACGTTGCCATGGCCCGAATAAATTCAGGAGTGTGCTCCTGACTTTTGAGATACTCCCCAAGGGCGAGCATTGCGCCTTCAACTCCGCGTTCATAATTCGCATCGATTTTAAATTCGTCCCTTCCTTCAGGAACCTGCACCGCGGGCGGGAATGAGATAACCACCCCCCTATGCCTGCTATGGAAGCTTTTCACCCTCACTCCTTGAGATGTGAGTGTTATTGTGTCGCTGTCATGAACCACCCGTATCCCCACCGGTTGGTATACTGACTTTCCTCCAATCTCCAAGGGTACGGATGATGAATACCATTGCCCTTGAAGCTTGTTTAATTCAGTCTGATTCACAATAATTCTTGCCACATAGCTGGGCATCGTCTCTAAATGTTCCTTTAGGTAATTGAATACCTCCTGCTTATCCGGCATACTGCGAACGATACGCACTTTTGTTCCAGGTTTCCTTGGCCTTTTGCGCCTGAGCTTCATCCGAAGCGTTCCGATAGTTTTCCCTGTTGCATAGAATTTGAGCCGATACCTTTCCTGCGCAGTACTCGTATCAACAATGATGTGTGATATCCCCGGATGTTCGAAGCAGTAATTGAATGCTGATAAAAATCCTACA
>CAZHJH010000140.1:0-3068 GCA_964533475.1 uncultured Methanosarcinales archaeon | reverse complement strand
TCTACCCTGCAGTTGCTGCTGCTTGTCCCTCTGTCACAGCTCAGCCTTATCTTATCTCCTGATGCCAGTGAAATTCCTGAAATAGTCCTGTCCTGCCAGTTTGGCTGGCTGCTGGTTGTAGTCCATGTGTCAATCTGCGTTCCTGGCGCTGTTCCTCCCGGCATTTTGTAGACTCTCCAATTATCATTTCCATCGTTCTCTCCGCAGTATCTCACTTTCACATCAAAAGTTCCATCAAGGTCTGAAGTCCATGTTGCATTTGCATATGCTATTGTTGAACCAGTATGGCGGATGCATTCTCCATCTGATGGGCTACTGCATACACAGCTTGTTGTATCGCCGAATCCATTCACAAGCTGCATATTCCCATCCTCTGTTTCCTCTCTTTGCACGCTTGATGCTGGATCTCGTATGAAAGAGCGCTCCTCAAAATCAAGAACTTCGTTGAGCGAGAGATTGATCGGATCTATGGGATTGACAACTTTAACATCATTGCCAAAACTTCCGCCTTGCTGATGAAATTTTAGATTCAGGAAATTCCAGACATCACCGCTTCCCTCTGCATAACTGCATTGATAGCCCTGAGGATTTGACGAAACATATCTGCAGATTGGATGCTCTGAGATGATGAGCGCCTTTCCCCCGCTTACCCAATCGCTTATGATTTTTGTGTAATTCACTCCATTGAACTTCCCCCTGTAATCTATATGGGCATCTTCCAGATATACTGTCTCGTATTTGCTTATGTTCCCCATCAGATCATTGAAATTCTTTGTGATGCCCCTTGAGTTGAACCATGTGGGGCATGATGTTCCGCCAGAGCATCCGGAAAGGCATTGCTTGTACCAATCTGGATCTGGGTCTGTAATCGCGTTCAGCTCATTGAATGTCGCTTCCTCGCTTGTTCCGCAATTTGAGACGAGGAATGCAATATCATTTTCCGTAGTAGAGTTAGATCTTATTGTATTTACATCGAGCAATCCGCCAGATGGGATGTCTATGATGTACTTAGTCTCAAACTCTATCTTAGAATCCTCATTTGCAAACGCGTAAGTCAGATAGTTTGCAATCTTTGTGCATTCGGTTCTCCTTTCTATGAGGCTGCTTGTTTCCAGCACGTCTGCTTTTTGCTCATCATTGATGACTAGTATGATTATGAATACCATCATGATAATCCCGATGACGAGAAGAACTTCTGTGCCTATCTGCGCTCTTTTTTTCATTGTGTTAAGTGTGAAACTGCGGGGCTTTGGTCTCCAGTGATATTGTGCTCTGGCCTTGCCCATGCCATTTCCTCTTCTTTCTTCTCTCCTAAAATCTCAATATGTTAAAAACTTTGCTTTGCTGATTATCTCGAAGCCCGAGAAGCTCACATTTATCGCAATCTCTGGCAGTTCTATGTCTGTCAGGCCAGAGCCTGGAAGCGGCTCTATAGTTACAGATGTGTTATATGGATTGTTATTATTCCTGAATATCTCAATTTCATTATCATCAATCTTTACTTTTGCATCGCCCTGCGCATGCGGAATCGTCACGGCGCTGTTCTGGGAAGGATTGACTAGCCTTTCGCTTTCGCAGCTTGTTTTATTATCTACTGCAATTATCTTTACCCTTGTGCTCCCGCTCGCATAATCATCCCAGGTTATCTGGCATGCCCATGATGCAGATGGGGGGAAAGTGATCTTGATATCGTATGACTTGGCAAGATTCACTTTCTCTATCAGGACTTTTTCTGCGCCATTTGTGTGCGAGTAGATGATCCCCGCCGGCGTGAGATTGATGAAAAGCTCGTCAATGTCCGCGTTAATCCTCGCGAGCGCGAAATTGCTTTCAACAAAAGTTTCAAAGCTTGCGAATTTTGTCTCGAAGCCAGAAAGGTCTGCGGGCAATTGCTCAGATATAGTGACATTACGACCATTGATCGTTATTGATAGGTTAAGATGGGTTTTCACAAGGTCTGTTATGCTCTTCTGGATGCTCGCATCAAGGTTGATCACTCTGTCAAATGAGCCCCTTATTGCCAGATTCTCGCTTTGTTTCTGCTTCACCAATAGGCTTGAGAAGGCCAGAAGAGTTACAGCGAGCAGGACAAGGGTTAAAGTTAGTAAAACTCCCCTCTTCATCTTTCCTGTACTGAATCTCCATTCATTTTCCATTTTACTCTTTCCGAATACCTTAATCTGAATACCTTGATATCTTAATGCTTTAATGACTTAACACCTTAGTTCTGCCATATCCAGAATGTTGCCACTCCATTTGTCTGCGAAGAGGCATTGACAAAAATTCTTTTGCCGGAGATGACTGTCTTGTTTCCTGGAATCTGATCTCCGATCTCGAATGAGTTGAAATTCCCGCTCAAGTTTAGACGCATACCATATCTTGATGAATACTGCTGGGAAATTATCTGCTCTGTTCTTGCGTCGATGCTCGATGGATTAAGGCTTGCGAGCTTGCCTTCGTAGTCAAGGATCGCTGCGACGTCATATCCTATCTTCTCTGTCTGGATATCTGCCGGATTGTATCTCTTGCTGACATTGCTCAGTACCGCCAGTATCACAACTCCGACTATGAACGCGCCTATGAGTGCATCTATCGTGAACATCTGCGCTCTTTTCTCTTCCGCTCTTCTTTTCTCGCCCATTATTCTTTTTTACATCCAAATTTTACTCAATTCCCCCACAAGTTGGGGCTGGTAGCACTCCACCGATTACACATCCCTGCGCGCATTGCTGCACCACACTCCAGCATGTTGGATAGGTTCCAGTGCACTCTTCCAGCGCACTTCCGTCTCCAGAGCATCTCCTTGAACCGACTTGGCAGGTGCAGGCTGATGTTTCTCCCCTCCAGATCCGGACTTCAAGTCTCGCATTATCCATCCCATAAAATAAAACTCTTCTCAGTGAGATGACCTCTTTCCCGCCTACATTCTCCACGCTCCCATATCCTCCAATTGCGCTCCCGTCAAACTTCGTCAGATTAATGTAAAACTGGAACCCATTTAGGCCCGAAAGATTCTTCGCCTTCTCATAGTCTACATAGAATCGGAGTGCGTTGAATTTTCCTGGTTC
>CAZHJH010000139.1:0-3153 GCA_964533475.1 uncultured Methanosarcinales archaeon | reverse complement strand
TTCTTCTGTTTTTGCTTGTGCTTTGGATCGTTCCCGCATACACGGTGCGCTTTAATCCAGCCCCGAGGTATATTGCGATGCCGGAAGAAGTCATTCCCACTTTTGAACTTGGGAATGAGACTGGGAATGAGGTTTATCGACGGGAAGAATTTCCGGGAATGATTGCTGGGAATGATCCCGTTGTAAAGCAGACTGCTGATCGCATCGTTGCGTTAAGCGGCTGCGGAGAACACACGACATGCCAGGCGCGCGCCTTGTTTTACTTTGTACGGGATCGGTTCACGTATGTGTCAGATCCATATGCGTATGAATATGTGAAAACCGCAAAAGAATCACTCACGGCGCAAGGGGGAGATTGTGATGATGCATCCATTTTGCTCGCGAGCCTTCTCCAAGCCGTTGGATTCAGGACCCGCTTTGTTTTTGTTCCAAATCATGTGTACGTCCAAGTGTGGATTCAGGAAGCGCCGAAAAAGTATAAAACTGAGCAACAATGGATTACGACTGACGCGACATGCAGATATTGTGAGTTTGGGGAAAGTGCTCTTTCAAGTGGTGAGAGAGAGAAGTATTTTGTGCAATAAATGGAAATATTTATAAAATGCAATCATTCAACTTAACAAACGTTAAGATTTGTGGGGCCAACACATGAGCGAACTGCAGATTGGACTGGTTGAACTTCCGGCAACCAGAAACGCTGATCCTTTTGGAGATCGAATTAATGATGTATACTCTTTTATGAAATATCCGCCGCGAGGATTGCCAACGCTGCATGGAATCGCCCACGCACGAGGATTTGGTCGTGTGCGGAGCATCCATCCAGAATCCAACGGACATAACCACCTTACTGCAGAAGAATTCGAATATCTCGCTGGATGTGATGTCGTTGGAATCTCAGCCATTACACGAACATTCCCGCAGAGCATGGAACTTGGAAGGCGATTAAAGGCACGCAACCCTGAGATCCGGTTGATTATTGGTGGTCAGCACGCGACTGAAGATGCTGCAACCGCGCTTAGTGTGTTTGATGTTGTTGTGCATAATGAAGGAGACCACACATTCCCAGAAGTTCTCGAAAGAATGCAGCAGCGCGATGGATTGGAGGGAGTCCTTGGAATCTCATATAAACGCGATGGCAGCGCGAGGTATACCGGAAACAGACCATTCCTCACACCCGAGCAATTATCAGAGCTGCCATTCCCCCTATATGATCCTCGAACTCTTGAGAATATTACGAATATGACATTCACAACATCAAGGGGATGTCCCTTCACATGTACGTTTTGCTCCGTCATTAAAAACTTTGGGAACACATTCAGAATGTGGAGCGATGACAGCATACTGGAACTCGCGAAGTATCTAACCAAAATTGCACCAAACCTGCATTTTTTCTGGGGGGATGATATATGGAACGGAAATCCGGGAGCGCGTAAGAGACTAGCTCAACGCATTCGCCGGGAAGGATTTCATTTTCCCAAGGGATTTGCCCAGGTGCGCATAGAGATCGGCAAAGATGATGAACTTCTCGACATGGCTTATAATGAGTATCACATTAGAACGATGGCAGCCGGCCTTGAATCAATCAATCCAGAGACACTCCGCCAATATCAGAAACGCGCTCAGCTCAAAGAATATGAGCGTCTCATTGATGCGATCCGGTCAAAAGGTATTAGAATGCATGGCATGTTTGTATTAGGCGGGGGAACGGATACTCCCGGAACTGTACGGGAAACGCTCGCATTCGCGAGCGAACATTGTGACACCACTCAATTCTTCTCACTAACCCCTGTGACTGGAACTCCCTTAGGACTGGAACAGGATCGCTCTGGAGTCATTGTGAGTTATAGGCATGATCGGCATGATGCGCTGAATGCGGTCATCGCACCTGAGCGGATGACCTCTTACGAGCTCATGATGGAGAATGGGGATGCTTTCAGGGCTTTTTACAATCCATGGAACTGGAGGAATTGGAAGCGTGCCATGCAATCTCCGCATCCCCTGTTTGTTCTCGCGAGCCTCTTCATAGGCCGGTCGCTCGTTAAAAAAATTGAGGTTGAAACGGCAGAATATGTTGGGATGCTTAAGGATCTTCATCCTTGGCAACAGAGATTCCTAGACTACTTCCAGCAATGGGATGAGGAAGTGTGCAGAATCGCGATGAACGGCGTTTCTCCCGCTGAAAAAGAGCAGAATATCAGGGACACAACAGAACGCTATTTGAGAATTGTTAGTGAGGATCCAGGCCTTGTTCCCATGGAAGGGGAATTTGGCCAGTACACGCGAGAAGGACCAAGGAAACTACTCCAAACGCGCACAGAACAATACCTCTTCATGATTCACCACATCCAGGAGGCTCAAGTTGCACTTGAGAAACATCTTGAACACTATCTCCAACAGCACCTGGACAGTATCGCACAGGAACTTACTCATCCCTCCAGACTCCCGGTTATTGTGGATAATATTCTGAGCCGGCTGCAATCGAAGTACGAGGAAATGAAAAAGAGAATTCCACCTACGATCGGAATCGTTGAGCGCTTAAAACCCGCATGTGAGCACATGTTTGAGACGCTTAGGGGGAGAACGCAGGAGCTTCTTCAGCCGTATGTGCTGCAACTCGTTCCCGTGACCCAGTAATACCTAGGGATATCAGGAGTGCCAGTTCTAACCGCATTGCTCAGTTAGCGCGGCGATATTATTTGTTTCCCGATCAGACAGCTTCTGATACTTTCTCAGATCATATTGTAGGGCTCTCACATCATCCATATCTCCGGATTGCAAGGCGGCGAGGGATTTTGCATTCAAGGTCTGCAGTTCAGCGTCATACTCCGCTTTTCTTGCTTCCGCGGCATCAATCTTCGCCTGAATATCGCCATCACAGAGCGTTTGCACTGGGGCAGCTGTTTCCGGGGACGCTACTTGATTCGCGGGCTCCGCTGCAGGAGGGATATCTTTAATGGCGCTACCCGTCACGCTTTGCGCATAGTCGTTCTTAGAACATCCTAGTGCGAGAACCAACAAGAGCATCATTACAAACCACTTCATATCATCACCCGCTCCATTAAAATCAGAGGGATATATAAATTTATCTGGTACAAAATATTATCCAAATTTATGTTTTGATTTGGAGAATAAGTATAAATTTCCGGTGATTTG
>CAZHJH010000138.1:0-3167 GCA_964533475.1 uncultured Methanosarcinales archaeon | reverse complement strand
GATTTACGTCACGGCCGCGATGGACAAGCAGGAAGCGCTTGAAGAGCACTGGTATGTCCTGAGAAACGTGAAGCAGCTCAAGGAGCAGCAGAAGAAGTATATCATGAAGCTGCTCAAACCGCTCCCCAAAAAAACGAAAGTCGAAACAGAAACGCAATACGCTCTCACAACGAGCGCATTCGCCCTTGACCAGTTGACGATGCAGCGACCCGATCACCGGCATGGCATCTACGCGGGGCTTCCATGGTTTTTCCAATTTTGGGCGCGTGATGAGTTAGTCAGCGTGAAAGCGCTCATGCTCACGGGAAAATATGAGTACGCAAAAGAGATCCTGCTCAAATACGTCAACGAAATCAAGGAGGATGGAAGACTCGCGAACAGGATACCTTCTGTCGCAACAGGATGCGCGGATGGGATTGGATGGTTATTCAAGCGCATCGCTGATTTTCTCGACGTGCTTGATGAGCATGGGTTACGATCGAAGTTCATGACGGATGAGGAGCTGGAGTTCGTGAAGGAGAAGCTAAAAAAATCGCTTGAGGCGCTTGAGAAACGGTATAAAGGCTCGAATGGCATGTTTCGCAGCGATCCCAAAGAGACGTGGATGGATACGGACGTGGAAGGGGATAACCGGGCAGGATACCGGATCGAGATCCAGGCGCTTACATTGCATATGTATCACCTCATGTACGCGCTTTCCAAAGACCAAAGCTATCAAGAAAAGGAGCAGGAGCTTCTTAAAACCGTGCGCGCGGCATTTTGGAACAATCAGTATCTTCTCGACGGAACGGAGGATCCCACGATCAGGCCCAATCTTTTCATCGCCCATTATGTCTATCCCGATCTTCTCAGCAAAGAGCAATGGACAACGTGCTTCGATGCCGTGCTTCCCAGACTGTGGTGCCCGTGGGGAGGGCTCGCGAGCATAGAGAAAAACCATCCGTTGTTCACGCCGCTTGACTCAGGAGAGGACACACGGAGCTATCACCGGGGAGACTCATGGTTCTGGGTGAATAACCTCGCGGCGCTGAGCCTGCTCAGCGTCAACGCGAAAAAGTTCGCGCCATCGATCAAAGCGATTGTCAACGCCTCTACCGATGAAATATTATGGAAAGGCTCCATCGGCTGCCATGCTGAAATAAGCTCGGCGATGGAATTCAAAAGCCTAGGCTGCCTCAATCAGGCGTGGAGCGACGCGATGTTCATTGAACTGGTGTACGCGCTCAAATGATCAAAATGGATGAACAGCAGAAACACTGGACGATCGCGCTAGCCACCGCTACGATTTATTTCTTTACGGTCGTGTTCATCTCCATCATCTTTGAGGGGCTATTGAATATTCTTGACGCGATCATCGGCGCGGGTGTTTTCTTAATCATTTATTACCTTCTGAATCAGGCCGTGATGCCGATAAGTGTGAAGAAATTAGAAAGGAAGATATTAAGGAAGAGAAAGTTTAAGGCGAGAAAGTAATCGGACACGGGAGAGCCCATACTCGTAGGAGTCCGTTGCTCCCAATACGTATCGCTCTGGTCTGTCCAAATGTCTCATGCCCCAATTGCTGCCTAGAAGCTCGTGCGTCAGCCAAGTGCAAGCTCCGATCCCCTCACCGATATCAATCACATAGTGGACGCTTGGATATGCTAATATGTCAGCACCCACCGGACCATGATCGGGTGCCCATGCCATAACGACGACATGGGGCTTATATGTTGCGAGTGCTTCATGATGATCGATTCGTTCAACATGCGGCGAAGGCTTTGTACTATGCGAGCTATATGGGTCCGTAGCCGCAATAGGGATACCCTCTTTTTGAAGGTGGTATGAAAGCTTTCCAGAACCCGCGCATATCTCAACTATCGTTTTACCATCAAATCTATGCAGTTCATGGGCCAGTGCAGTTACAAATTCCCTGCAGGGAACAAGGTAAACACCATTATCCAGGCAAAACGTATGCCATTTTCCCGTGAATCCTTCCCAAGCCTTGAGAACATTCTGCACTTCGCGAAATGAAGGCAGGGTGTTTAAACTCAGAACTTTTTCCAGCGTGCGTTCATCCTGATCATTGAACCCTGACATACATAAGCTCATCGCCGAATTAATACTCTTACTGGGATTCTCACGGGCTCTGAGTGTTCATGCACAACATGAATCTTTGGGTAACCCAGGGGTCCTGAGGCATTGACTATGCGATATTGCTCTGGTCCGTGCATGTAAAACACTCCTGCCGGATGGCCTTCGGGAGTTATGCAGAATTGCGCATTCCAGGGCAGCTCATACCGGTCGGGGTCGTATCCGGTCATTGTATTCGCCTGCGACATACGACAGGAATATGCCGTGTGCCATGGGATTCATATTTGACAGGAACAGATATTGAGACAGGATCATGACTCCGAATAATCCCTATGAATGTTCTAGGCCTGATTTGAAAAACATCGTATGCCACTCCATCCATCATATGCACACCACAAGATGGAAGAGGATACGGAGGAGATCTCGCTATGTTATAATCATGAATTGTTGGATCTTCTTCCATTCTTCTTACCCCTGCATCATCACGACTAACAGCGCTTGGGACCAGCCCAGCGGTGTGTTTTCATTATATTCCGGACTTCCGGCGAAATACAATTCGGGAAGCTCACCTTTTTCATTTAAAGCGTCAATTGTTTTTCTCATATACTCCGCGTATTTCTCAGGATTGTTGAGCTGCTTGAAGATAATGGCGAGCCATGGGAAGCCAAACGTCCATTCGGCCTCTCCGTTCTTATTGTAATATGCGTCTCCAAGGTAACGGATGATGCCGCGTTCCCTGACAAGCTGCGCCTCGATGTTGCTTATGATCGCTTCCGCCTGCTCCCTTGTCACGATATTGTATGGGTAGATGAGGCTCAACAGCGCGAGATCTGTTTCTTTCGTTTCAGACTCCCTTGGAAGGAGCAGATTCAATGTTTCCTCTCCCTTCGTGATGAGATGCAATGGGACGTCCACAATTTTGCTTATCTTTTTTAGGCCTGCAACGCACGCTCCTACTGAGCTCGCATGCACTTCCTCGTTTTCCTCCCAGACACCGTTGTCCATGTCGTGCCAGTATTCAACGGATCTCAAATACCATACGAGTTTTTGCAGGAGTCTGGTGTCATCTTCGTTACGAATAATCTTAATACCTT
>CAZHJH010000137.1:0-3206 GCA_964533475.1 uncultured Methanosarcinales archaeon | reverse complement strand
ATAGCTCAAACACTTTTCTCACTGCGCGCTCTCCGGTCTCAACGCCATGAATGCGCTCCCACGCACATGCATCAACGAGCTCCTTTTGCTCTGGGGTGAGCCCTGTGATACTATCAAGTGGAGGAATGTAATGGTGTCTTTCCCAATATGATGCCAATTGCCGCTCATACGATTCTATCTCTCGTTTTAATCGTTGATATGTCCCGTTTCCGAGTCCAAATGAAAACCAGCGGGCAACTCTTAGGTAGCCCATAGCGAAGTAGGTCTCTTTTGATGGGAGATTGGGAATCGGCTCATTAGAAAAGCGATCATCGTGCCGTTGCTGATAAAATTCTGCTTGCAACGCAACCAATTCTTCGAAGGATGGCACGCTCATGAACAATGCAACTCTCTATTGCAATTTAAAGATTACTAGCTTACAAAAACTAATAGAATTACTTCCTAACTCTTTGCTTCCCGGCGTATGTCCTTCTGGTGAGTCCTTCTTCAAAAACACGCATCTTTTTAAATGATATTGCACTTCAAGTTTTTATGGGGGATATGAAATTAATTCTAGGTGGATTTGCGATCACTTGCAGTGATGAGAGACTTCCGGAGTTGTATAAACGAGTTCTAGAACAGTGTCCTACTGATATGAGAATGACTTTGCCCAATTTGGAATTGAGTTATCATTCAAGGCCAAATTTAGGGGGGCGGGTTGTATTAGCTCGTCTTGATGTTTGTGATAAGGTGTATGCTGAGCGCGGTTCTGTTGATATGGCATTCCATTCACTGGCCGATACAGCGGATGCGAAAATTTCGAAAGTTATGAGGCAAAACTTGAGAATATTACTCTTAAAAATGAAAAAGCCATACGACCCTTTTGAGACTCTCGATCGCCTTACATTTTCACATCGTTTTAGCATCCTTGCAAGTCGACATTCACGAGAAGAATTGCACGAACCCTTTCAGTGGATTGAGCAAGTTGGAATTGACCTATTGTTTGATTATGATGGGACGTTCGGTCAGAGGTTATATGGGAAAAATGAAGCTTTGCATCCAAGAGTTAGCCCCGGGACATTTGCTGAATGCTATCCATTTCTGGATGAGGAGGATCCGAGCATAGAACATGGACTTGTGAGACCCCTTCGCATATGGCGCTTTCCTCATTCGGAAGACTCTTCCCTCCTTCTCCCCTGTGAAAACTATGAGGGGACGCGTAGAGACGCAGAGGGGCACCTCCATCTTGATCCCATGAAAGATTACGATCAGATCATCTCAACACATTTTCCCCATCGAGGCCTTCCCTCACTGGAAGAACTCAAAGCAATTTCACTGGACGAATTCGTCGATAAACATGTGTCAAATATTGTACGAGCTTTTGCTGAGTTTGTTGAGAACTAATAACGCCTTTTCTACAATATAACAACTGTTAAAAGATTTTACTTCCTAACTCTCTTTCGCTTTTCCTTCTTCATGCGCTTTCTCTGCCACTTCCAGCGCATCTGGCCTGCTTTCTTCCAGCGACGTGAGGATCGTTTCATAATGAAGAAAAAACTGATGGACTTTTTAAAGGTTTGGTTCGGATTTTTGCCGGGAAATTCATGCGAAGGCATATAAAGAGCAACAACCTTATATAACACCTATGGTCTATAGCCTATAGATGGTTACGACAATTCAAGTACGCGAGGAAACGATGGAGCAGCTTAAGCAACTCAGGACGCATATGAAAGCAAAGTCATACGATGAAGTAGTTCAAAACCTCGTGCGTCATCAGAATATCGAATCCATGTACGGTTTTTTAGGGAAGAAGAGCAGAGCATGGATACTCAAGGATCTCCGGGATAAGCATGACCGATTCTAAACTTTTTTTTGACACCTCTGCTTGGTTCGCATATTTTTTTAACGAGAAAAAGGAAGTGCAACAGCTGCTTGACACCGTTCAGCATGTGTATGCCTCTCCATTATCGCTGTTTGAGATTAAAGTAAAGCTGCTAAGGCACAAATTCAGTGTGAAGGATATTGAGGCTGCACTATCCTTTGTCAGGAGAAAAGCTATTCTTGTGCAGCTCCAAGAGACAATCATGGATATTGCTGCTGAGTATTCTGTGCGTCACAAACTCGCTGCCCTTGATGCCCTGATTTACGCATCCTCCCAGTTTAAGCAGACGACACTTATTACGCTGGATCATGATTTTAAGCATTGCCCTAATGTCAAAGTTCTCTAACCTATTGCTTTAATCAAGGTTGCACCTATCGCAACACATTTATACCACTCTAATTTGATGCCTTGTGGTGATATCAATGAAAAACCTGCTCTTCATGTGCAGCATTGTCTTTCTCGTCGCCTGCGCCCAAGAGGCGAAGGATCCTAATTTTATCAGCGCAGATCCTGATGAATGCACAAGGATTCAATTCTTATGTGTTGAAGGCACTGAGCCGTTCTTTAACGAGTCTGGTTGCGGATGCGGGCCCGTTACAGCGATGGACTCAGGACGGGCATATGTGAATAATGATCCCGCACTCTGTGAGACATTGCGTTTCACCTGCAAACCCGGAGAAGAAGCATTTTTCGATGAGACGGGATGTGGATGCCAAATGCAACGAGAAACCGATTGTGAGCCCGAGCAGCGCAATGCTGAAATCTGCGCGATGGATTACAATCCTGTCTGTGGTTGGAATGATCCTGAGAAGATTCAGTGCATCAGATATCCGTGCGCGCAGACCTACAGCAACAGCTGCGAAGCCTGTAAGAATCCGGATGTCAAAACGTGGACAAGAGGGGAGTGTCCGAGCGGATAGTAAAATCTAAAATGATTGCGCTATAACTTTTTTTGATTTAAACAACTTCTTCGTGAAGGCAATCGCTTTTTTGTTGTCAAACTTCTTGCATGTGTACACAATCGCGGAGAAAAACTTCGCGTTCGACCAAATGTAGAGTGAGATTCCAGAATCAATCAATGGAATAAACGCGTCATATCCTTGATTTTCCTTTTTTCCTTCCCCTCCTGGAGAAAAAATAATGGGTTTTCCGTATACTCTCAATGAGAGGTGTTTTGAGATTCCGGCAAAGTAGCGCTCAATCGTTTTTCTGCTTACCGGAATCGTAAAATACCCTTCAATCAGAAGGCGCTGGCGCGTGATGTGCGGGGCGATGTTTTTCATGAGGTCATTGCATGAAGGGAATATAAATATGTTTGGACAACACGCTTAAAATTTAAGAATAC
>CAZHJH010000136.1:0-3290 GCA_964533475.1 uncultured Methanosarcinales archaeon | reverse complement strand
GCGATCTCCAGGGGTAAGTCCGACAGTCTTGCTTGGACCGCACACCCTTTCGGAACTCTGGCTTCTCTAATCATAATCCCTTCGGTGACGTTTGAGGCGCAAACAATAAAGTGAATCTGATAACCTAAGTATTCAGAAAGATCATGTGTTTTGTAGAGTTGCGCTAACACTTCCGATGGAGACTCTCGACAGTAGCCAATAAGGTCTTCCCTGTCAGCATCTCCCTCAGGCCACGGATCATAGAACATTTTTAAAAGCATCGTTGGCATTAGATCATCCCTCTGAGTCTTCCTCATGCTCAATGGGAATCTTATAATCGCTGAGGGAGTCGTATCTATAAATGACTGATGGCATTTAGAGCACCCCGAGATCTCCTCCTGTTCTCCATTTCAAAAATACTAGATACTTCTGCAATTGCGGAATACAATGCTTCTTGTGGTGTATTAAGTATGGTTAATAGATGCTCTCTTGAAATTTGCTCTTCGAATCCAAGAAGCGTCTTGCAAAGCTCAAATAGGGGCCCAAGATCTTTATCTGATGATTGGCGAATGCTTACTCTTTTTGAGGGATCGAACAACCTCCCATCAAGATCATCCGAATACTCTACAATCTGATAATGAAGGCATTCATAAATCCGAAGGTATCTGTATGCAAGAAGCGTGTGTGCTGGGTGAGTCGTCATTGCGAATGTTAAATCCAAATCCTTAATTTTCATAATCCCTCTTTTATCTTGATTCCTCTGCGGTGTAGGCTCAGTAAGCTCAGGAATAATAATCGGGCTTGTTTGATCGCTGGCAATATACTCTGGAGTCATGTCTATGAAGAAGCCACGATACCAGCTAATTTGATGTGTTGTATGCAAGGATAAGAGAATTGATGTAGGAGACTCCTCGCAACAGCCGCAGTATCTTGGAGGTCCTTGGATTCGCTCTCCAAAACAATCCTTGATTTCACGGGTCCAGATTTCAGTGGGCATTATACAACCTCCACGGGAATCCCGTACACCATGACAGGTAAATTCAAATCCTTTGCAGCATCAGTGCACAATTGTGTCAGAAGCGATGGCTGATTCTTGGCACAGCGGAAATCTATTCTTTTCTTTGATCGAAGGGCCAGTTCCCATATTGGTGTTCTGTCTATTTGAAGGCTGAGCCAATCCGCTAAGCATTTCTGATCATCCTCTCGTGTGAATAGCTCATCTGTGAGCCCGGGATTTGAAGCTCTGAGGGTATAGACATGCTCAAAATAATTGCAGTATTCTTCGAACGTCTCCCACTCCTCTTCTGGGCTGTCAAACCGTTCATATGCATTCCGTACCACTGCATGAAGAAATGCTGGAAATGAAGGGTGTTCAAAAGATTGTAAGAGAAATGGAACGTGGGCCATCACGAAATGATCTCTGGAGTCATCCGGTTGTCCAATAAGGCTTACAGGATATGCTTCGTCATGCGTTAGTTGTCCCGACTCAACAAGATCGTGCAATGCTTCATGTAAGCTGACCCGGAGGAGTTCTCTTTTAGTTAGATCCTCATACTTTTGATGGATATGCTCCCTTTGCTCATCATATGACTGCTGTGGCGGTGTTCTTGGTGTCTTATCAGCATGTAATCGTTTCGTGAGATACGCTATCAGCAATACTTCAGAGGTTAGAATTTTGTTCCCGTTGAGTTGCCGGAGCAGATTTAAGGGGGACCCTTGGATGTCTAAATAATTCCTCTCTGGATAGAAACGGGGTTCTTCTTTTCTAAAGTGAGACTCCAACCATTTCTTAGTGGGGAATAATGCTCGGGGATGACTGCTCATCCGCTCACAGTCCTGTCCATATCCATGGTTGATAAGGTAAAAGCATTCTTGAAATCCCGAAGAGCCTCTTGAGCATCCATAGCGCAGCGCTTCTGTATACCATGGGATGAAGTCTTCTCTGATTGTTGTTCGTATTACGTCAATGAGGTCGCTCATCGCACATACCTCCTCACGATAGACTCCTTCGTCTTTTCAAATGCTGTCTCTAAATCAATTCCATATCTTAGAGCAAGAGTAATGACAGAAAGGAGTATGTCTCCGAACTCTTTTTCAATATCTGTCGTAGTATTCTTATTACCGTTGATTTTTCTAACCGCTTCAGCCATCTCGCCTATTTCTTCCATTAAAAACAACAATTCATCTCTTTCTGTGATCCGTTTTGGTGATGTATTCCACGCTTCCTTAACCCATTCCTGGTATTCGCCTAAAGTTGCCATTCCACCGGAAAACCCCTAGAGAATATATTGATTTGTTGTCTTGTACCTAGACAACTTTTATATACTTGAAGCAATACTCCGCTGACATGGTCTCGACTCCGCTGCAGTCTATTGGACTTACAATGCACGAAGAGATCGTATATCGAGCTCTGCTGAAGGAGAAACCCTGTCTCGTAAGCACACTCGTAAACGGAACAGGACTTAACCGAACCCACATTTACGATTGCCTGAAGCGGCTGCAGCAAAAGGGATTTGTAAGCTACGTGATTAAAAACAATCGGAAGCATTTTCACGCAGCCCGCCCCCAGAATATCATCAGATATTTGGATGAACAAAGGCAGGTATTGGATCAAAAGAGGGAAGATCTCATAACGCTTCTGCCCGATCTCGAACGTCTTGTCCCGCTCGCGTCAGAAACTATTGAAGTCTATGAGGGAACGGAAGGCTTAAAGACCGTGTTGGAGGACATCCTTCAGTCAAAAAAAGAGATCTGGACGTTTGGCAGCGAAGGTAATTTTTCAGGGAGTCTGCGATTCTACTTCTCACACTATCTGAGAAGGTTAAAGAAAGCGCATATAAAAATGAAAGTCATTTTCAGCTCCAGAAAACACGACATCCCCTTGCTCCAGTTTGCGAATATAAGATACCTTCCTGAAAAATATCAGGCCCCTCAGGAAACGACAATCTATGGTGAAAAAACCGCGCTGTTCATCTTCTCGGAAACCCCGAAATGTATCGTAATCTTAAGCAGGAACGCAACGCAAGGTTATCGCAGGCACTTTGAGATCATGTGGAAACTCGCCAAACCCTAAATCCTCAAGCTCACGACCATGCTCACGCCGTGCTCATTCATGTTCACGCCGTAGAGATTGTCTGCCTCGGAAACCATGCCGTCATTATGGGAGATGATAACATATTGTGCTTTCTCCGAGTACTTGCGTATGAGTTTAGCCAGCTTTTCCGAGTTTCTTTTATCAAGCGCAGCATCAACCTCATCGAGCACGTAGAAGCTTGCAGGCTCATATTCCTGTATGCAGAAGATGAATGCGA
>CAZHJH010000135.1:0-3351 GCA_964533475.1 uncultured Methanosarcinales archaeon | reverse complement strand
AACAGTCACTATTGTCGTATTCGCATGCGTAATATTCCCAATGGTATACAGGGTATCAACGGAGAGCGTTTGTCGCGGCAACGTGGGCTGTTTCTCAGAGAGGGATTTCTGCAGCACAATCAATCCTTCGTATGAGGGAGGAAGCTGCTGCTGAACGAGTTGTGCAATGCATGGCGTGTTCGAGTCTGCGAGGCATGCGAGGAAGACCTCATCATGCTGAATGCCTGAGAGTGGCATGAGCGAGCCGCCGGGTTGTGAGGATGGGATGTGCATAGGAATGATTACAAGGACGAAGAGAAACACAAGGAGAATTGCAGCGAGAACTTCAAGTGTCCGCATGAATGCCTTCCTGTTCACCATATCTTCACCTCGTAAGTGCAGGGCTCAAGATCGTCCGATGCGTTCATGAGCACGCAGCGTCCCGTTCGCGTGTAGATGTTTGCCGTGACTTGAGGATCAGGATTTCCAATCTGGACGAGCGTAGCCTGCCCTGATACGTTCGCGATGGTAGGGCTGTTGTTGATGCGTATGCTGAGGTCACGGCGGATGTTGAAGTATCCCTGGACGCTTGCGTACGGTCTTTTTTGGAATTCAGCGAGTTTCTCCCGGGAGAATCCAATACGCGGCTGTGCGAATCCTCCCGTCACGGTCAAAGGATGGCGGAATTCATAAGAGCGGTTCATGCTGCCGTTGTAAAAAAGGACTCCATATGTGAAACGCTGAAGCGGAATCGTCATGTCCGCGTCTATTGTTATAGTGTCTTCATCAACATCCCCGCAGAACCGAATGATGCTCACATTGCTGAACATGAACGATACCCCGTCTCTCCCTGTGTAGAAATCGATAGCAGTAGTGTTTAATGACGTGCACATGCTTTCATTAATCGTGCCATTTTCCGCATTTGAGAAATAGTGCGGATAATTATGCAGTGTCATGGCAAGCGTGAGGTTATACTGGCTGACATTCGCGAAAGGAAGGGGATCCACAGCGGAAATCATGCGGCCTTTCGTTATGAATGTTGTCGTGTTGTAAAGCGCGTTGTGTTCCCTGCGGATGTACGCGAGGGGTGTCAGCCGCGCGTATACGGAGACATTACGTACGGGGTTTCCGTTCACAAGAACTTCATATGGGTCTATACGCACAGTGTTTCCATATGAAAACGAAACAAGAGTTGCATTGTCATAGAGAATACCGAGCCCCTGCGTCGTCACTCTTGAATAATTGAACGCTACGTCCGTCTGCGCAGTGAGTGGTTGCCCTTCTGCAAACCAGAGAATATTCGTCCCATTGCTGTGATTCGAGATGAGAAGCACGTACGGATCCTCATATGCGAGCGGAAACGTAGTCGAGAGGTTGTGCAGTGGAAATGGATTTCTGAATACGATGGGCAATGACTGAGATGCCTGTGGAGCTTCAAGGAAGAGCGGATACAATGGAACTTCAACACTGAGCTCATCATGAAGATCAAGGACGATGCGGTTCATCAGCGTGCTGGGATCCTCCGGAGCGATTCCTGCAGGCCTCAAAAACACAAAAAACCATGCGAGAAAGATGAGGAAGAGCGCTAAGCTAATGACCCAGTCTACATGGGTAAGACCTCTCTTTTGGAACATATCTATCTAAGAAGATAATGGGCTTAAAAATGTTTTGTTAAATTAAAAGTCATGCGATTTTGTAATCCATAATGACAAGTAATTACGTCATAACCTGTCTTAAGACATCGAAAACTGTGTACATCATGCGGAGATATTTTTGTTTTTTCCATCCTGAGCGCTTTGCGTCAAACCCGCAAATATCAGCCCCTCCGATTTCTCTTTGAGAGCCGACTTCTTTTAGCAGTCTAACAACGTCATCGAGAGTCAGTCTTCCTTCACTATTCCAACCAGTTTTAAAATCTTCAATTACATCTAAATCAATAGAGATGTACACCTTATGGGGCGGGAGGGTATGAACATCAAACTCATCCAACCTTTTGTAGTGGGAAGCATATGAACGAACTAATTGCACCTCTCTAGGCCTTTGATTTGTAACTCTGTTTTCCCATTCGTCTACGGTTTCAGCTAAAAACATATGCATGCCGTCATTAAAAATTGGAGGTTGTTCAAGAGGATAATACTCTTCAATGCCCGACTTCCCCTTGGTTCGCCTTGTGAGGCAATCATACAAACTACCGGGTGTAATTCCCAAGAGAAATACCTGTGGCACGTGAGACAGCTGACAAATTCTATAAACAAATTTTCCGAAACTGACTTCGTCCTGCACCTGCTCAAAAAAATCAGGATGTGCGTCAATATGAATATAGGTTGTTCCATCCGCAATTGACTTGACAAAAAAGTACGTTCTGTGATGAAATATGCCTGAAGAATTAAGTACTATAAACGGTTCTTCTTTTAAGGGTGAAAAATCCAATCTTTCTTCTATATCAGCAATAGATTCCATAGCACCCTCTTCTAAACACCTGCCATTTAACCAAGGCAGGAGTCTTACCTCCTCACCTTTATTCTCTAGATATTTTGCAAGAGCATGAAGCGATGGATCTCTCATATAAAAACCCCGGCCACAGCTACCCGCCTCAATTCTGAATACCCCAACCATACTTAACGGAAGTCACCTTTGGTTTAAAAAAACGCCTACTTTCAGTGAGAAACTCACATTCTTGAGAACACAATTTAAAGAATGAGGTAAATTATATAAATCCCAGAATCATTCATCATACCATGAAAGCCGTTATCTTCGAAAAACCTGGAGGAGTTGAAGTTCTGAAGTATTGTGAGTTTCCAAAGCCAAAACCACAGAAAGGTGAAGCGCTTATTCGTGTGAAAGCATGTGGTCTGAATCGTCTCGATATTTGGCTGCGTTCTGGGAAGAGGAGTATTGCAATGCCCCATATTCCCGGTTCCGATGTTGCGGGTGTTATTGAGGATATCAATGGAGAGAGCACGCTCGAAAAAGGTCAGGAAGTCGTTGTCAATCCGGCAATTCCATGCGGCAATTGCAGTCGCTGTAAATCCGGAGAGTCATGTGAACTCGTAATCATATTTGGGGCAAAAACACAGGGAGGGTATGCTGAGTATGTACCCGTCCCCATAGCTCAAATCTATCCAAAGCCAAAAAATCTCTCATTCATGGAGGCAGCGGCATTTCCTCTCACATTTTTGACAGCATGGCACATGCTTGTTGGGCGTGCGAATCTAAAGAAAGAAGAAACTGTTTTTATCTGGGGCGCATCCGGCGGTTTAGGCTCTTCAGCGATTCAGATTGCTAAACATCTCGGTGCGATTGTTATCGCTGCCGCAAAATCTAATGAGGATGCTGCGGGAATCCGCAAGATTGGAGCCGATCATACCGTGG
>CAZHJH010000134.1:0-3364 GCA_964533475.1 uncultured Methanosarcinales archaeon | reverse complement strand
GATTCGAGATGGAGGCTTTTTTCAGTCTTGATAATCTCTCCTTCAAGCTCGGCTTTTCGGGCTCGGAGGAGGTTTATTTTTCCTTCATTTTCGCTGCGCTGCGCTCCTAACGCATCAATATCCCGGGAAAGTTCTGTTTCCATGGCTTGATGCCCTTCAAGAGCTCCTTGCACGTCCTTTTCCTTGAAGCCAGTGCCGATGTTGCGCTTGCGGAAGCCCCCTTGCATAACGCCGGAGAGTTCAGATACATCTCCATCGAGTGTGACCATCTTGACCGTGCCAACGCCAAGTCTCCTGGCGACGTCGATGTGCTCAATGACCAGTGTATTCTTAAAAACGTATTCGAATGCTTTTCGATACCTTGGATCATACTCAACGAAATCGAGAGCTTCCCCAACAACCCCGTTGGCCTTTTTAAGCTCATCAAAAGAGTCATGGTCTTTGGGGGGTTTGATTGTGTTTAATGGTATGAATGTTGCGGTGCCGAGCTTTTGTGACTTAAGGTATTTGATGCATGCGGCAGCGGTCTTATCGTTATCAACAATGATGCTCTTGAGACGGATTCCTGCTGCCACCTCGAGCGCGAGCGCGTACTTTGTGGGAACAGTGCCCAGGTCAGACACCGTCCCAAAAACGCCTGCAATCCCATGCTGGCCTTCAAGGATTTTTTTTATGGCAAGGTCCATGCTCGCGGATTCTCGTGCGTGCATGGTTTTGACCGTGAGCTTCGCGACTTCTTCCTGTACTTTAACGAGTTTTTGCCGGAGATCTGCAATTCTCCCTGCAAGTTCTGAGTCTTTGTTGAGCGCGGCATTAAGCTCAAGCGTCGCGGTTTTGAACGCATCGCGCTTTTCTTTGAGCTCGTCCATCTGTTTTTTGTGCTCATGCGCGATCTGCTCAACCTTCTTAATTTTCTCGTCCGCGGAGTTGATATAGAGCTCAATGCGGTCTTTCTCCCGGAACAGCTGCTGCTGCGATTCTCTCAGCTTCTGCACTTCCTGCTCAGCGTCTTCAATATCAGCGTCTATTTTTTCCATATCCGTCTCAAGCGTTCCAATATCCTCAAGCCTGTGCTTCTTTCTGAACGCCTTGATTTTCTGCTCAATGTCTTTCTGGTCACGCTCAATGCTGCGTTTAACCTCCTCCTTGTCTTTGACCTGCTCGCGAAGCTGGGCGATCTTGATTTTAATATCCTCGCCGTGCATTCTCAGCTCCTCCTTGCGCTTCTCGACTTTGAGGATCTCCTCGTGCAGCGACTCCATTTTGGTCTGCTTCTGCGCAAGCTCCACTTTGAGCGATTCCACGGTCTTGTTGAGCCTGACTTGTTCCACCTCGCCTTTCTCCTCAATCTCTTTCGTGATGGCTTCGATGGCTTTCTTGTGTTCTTCAATGGACGCGCGGAGTTCTCCGGCCTTGCCCTGGTGTTTGTGGAGCTTTGCCTCCTGCTCTTTGATTTTGCCCTGCAGCACATCATGCTGGCCTTGCTTAGTGTTCATCTGGATTTTGATATAGCTTGCCTTGTTGACTTTGATCTCGTCAAGCGCCTCCTTGTATTTCAGCGCCTGATTGCGATCATCCTTGAGCTCCTTGAGGTAATTGCTTCTCTCGGCAAGGATGATCTCAGCCTCTTTGAGCCGCTCATCAACTTTGTTGAGCTCAAGGAGCGCTTTGTGTTTTTTATCCTCATAAACGCCGATTCCCGCGATATCCTCAATAAGCACCCTGCGTTCTAACGGGGGCATCTCCACGAACGCCACGATATCCCCTTGAAGAATGATGTTATACCCGTCCGGATCGATTTTTGCCAGTGAGAGCAGATCAAGGATTTGCTGCCGCGTTACGGTCTTGTCATTGATTTTGTACACGCTTTGTCCCGACTGCCTCACAATCCTGCTGATTTTGACTTCTGAATCTGTCGTAGGAAATACATGCGTGCTGTTGTCAAAATAGATGCTGACCTCGCCTTGTTTCGCGGGATTTTTCAGTTTTCCCCCGTTATAGATGAGGTTGGAGGCTTTTTCTGCCCTGAGCGATTTGCTTGAGCTTTTTCCGAGCACAAAGCACAGCGCATCCAGGACATTGCTCTTCCCGCTGCCATTTGGCCCGATGATGCAGTTGAACTGCTCCCCGAAGATAAGTTCAGTATGCTTGGCAAAACTCTTGAAACCATTGCAGACAAGCCGATTAATACGAGTCATGAATCACCACTTTTGTATGTGAGAAGTACGGATCACGATATTTAAAGGTTGTTGTTGTATGTGTCCAATTTGCTTTGTGTGCGCTCGCGCTCAAGAGATTTATACGTCTCCCAGCTCTTGCGCATGATATGGCCGTATTCTTTGTAGTATTTGGTGACGAACGCTTGCGTAATGGGGTCTGAAGGATATCCTGAGCCGATGGGTACGGGAATAACCTCTTGCAATTTCTCAATTTCCTTGTCCCGAGTCACCTTTGCGAGAATAGAAGCTGCTCCAACAATCTTATGGTTATAGTCTGCTTTGTGCTCCGCGAGGAGTTTGATCTTCTTATTTTTCAGCAGGTTTTTCAAGTACGCAGAATATGCTTCAATATTGTTGCTTGGGCAGTCCACGATTGCCGTGTCTGGTGCGAGCGAATTAATCATCTCCGCGCTTTTCTGCGCCTCAAGCCAGTTCAGGTTGTTATGGTCAGACTTCAGCGCCTCGTCAATCTCATCGGGAGTAATAACGAGGATCGTATGCTTGCAGATCTCCGTAATCTTCGTGAACAGCATGGAGCGTTGCTGGGGCGCAAGCAGTTTCGAATCCTTGACTCCCAAACGGTCAAGCTGAAAGAGCTCCTTTTCCTCCATCATAACTGCTGCCATGACCAACGGTCCGATAATAGGGCCGCGTCCCGCCTCGTCTATTCCAAGAATCTTAGTCATCGGCGAATAAAATGAAGGCCTGTTTAAATGCGTTGCGTCTTATTGGTAGTGTTCAATCCATTGGGGAAGCGCCGTTATGTCCGGGATCAAATTTGCCGGGTTTAGCTCAACTGTCGAAAGCTGTTCTCGGGTGTGATACCCTGACAACACTGCAAGAGTATGCACTCCGCATGCCCTCCCTGCAAGAATATCACATGTCATATCTGTAATGAATACGGTTTCCTTGGGATTTGCCGAATTTCTCTGAAGCAAGGCCGCCAGATCCTGCGTTTTATTTCTTGACATTCCGATGATCTCTGTGAAAAATGAGGCTACATGATTTGTGGCGAGTTCACGCAATAAAAATTCTGTAGGCTGAGCGCTTACCATATACTGTGGAATTTTGTTTTCAAAGAAAAATTGAAGTGTTGCGTTAGCTCCGGGCAATAATCCCGGGATGGGAAGCTGCGCGTATTCACG
>CAZHJH010000133.1:0-3374 GCA_964533475.1 uncultured Methanosarcinales archaeon | reverse complement strand
CAATCATCTCAGGCTCTGGTCCTGAGGACCCAGGTTCGAATCCTGGCCGGGCTATCTGTTTAATTTAACTCAACTAATCAATATGCGGGGGAGGGGTTTTTAACGCACGTACCATCTACACTTATGGTTTAATCACTACTGGTTAATAGTTACTTTTATAAGTTGGCCCGTATTTCCGGGCGTATGGAAGAGGGAGATATCCTTCGGCGGGTTAGGGATTATGTTCTGTTGCGCTGCAGAGACTCAGGCAACGGATTTGAACGATCATTGGAACAATGCATGGCACATACTGCCTTTCTAAGAAGGTATACTGCCACTGATCAATTTATTGTCGAACTCTCAGTATATGTTTCAACACTTTATGCAATGTACAATAATGGATCTCCATTCTATCATCGAAAAACGGACACGCTTCCGGAGCAGCATCTGGAAAATCTGGGAGTCGCAGAAGATGATATTGAGCACGTGCTGAGATGTCTTGCACTTTCTCCCACGCATCATCCAGAAGCGAAGAAAACGATCGAAGAGAGGGTTGTGCAATGTGCTCTCTCAATGCAGTTCATCACAAGTCCAACGCATTTTCTTTTTTCAAAGGCTCAAGAGATGGCATATCCTGAGGCAGTCGAGGTAACAAGGAGAGAGCTAAGAAGGAGATATCACGCTATCACACTGCCTCATGCAAGAAGAAGGATAAGAGGAGAATACAAAAGAGCAAAGGAGCTTTTGGGTTTCCGGTAACAAAAATATGCCACATTTTCTAGACACACTATGAAGCCTTTTCTCCTTGAAACTTGAGGCTCTGCAGGAGATCAATAAGACTTGCTGATCCTCGTTTATCGTAGTGGTGGAATCCGATTCCATGCGCGCGACAGTATCGCTTAACTGCGTAGTACATTGAGTGCTCAGAACTTTCTGAGATCCACACGACCATATCTGTTGGTTGAATATCATCAACGGAGCGTCGTGGACTAAAGAGATCATAGATGCGGATGGGGGTTTTTGTGCATGACATGATTTTTTCTTTCGCTGCCCTGGAGTATTGCCCTCCCCATATAATAACCCGATCGTATGGCAGTGAACGACCGATCATCGTGTGAACGTCTATCTCTGTTTCAGCAGATGTGGGCATCGTATGCCGCTCCCCGTCCCAAAAGAGATCGTGGAGTTTAGCGTGAATATTTCCACTCGTATCACATATGATTTTGTAAAGCTGCTCGCGAACCTGCGTATCGCCTAATCTCGACTTGTACTTGGCGAAGAGGAGTCTATCCGTGAGCAAGAGTTCCATTGCGGGCGTATCGTGCCAATCGAGTATATCACGAGAAAAATCGTATACGTGCTGCGGATGTGTGAGCCATACAGACTTCATGCGGTCCCTTTTATCGGAGTCTAGGAGATCATAGGCGGAACGAACAAAGTTCTGAACTTCTGGAGGTTCTTTGGCAAGTGATTTTATGAGCGCATCATGCCAGTCAATATGGTATTTGGGCAGCGGGGTTTCAGCCCGTGCTGTAGCTGCTGGCCGAGTCTGGGCATGCGTCATTCGCCTCAGCAGCTCGACGCTTGTCTTGGCATTCATGAGTTTTACAGCATCTTCTTCAGATATCCTTGACGCCGCTTGTCGCAGTTTTTTCAACAAATCTTGCTCGGGAGCGAGAGAACCTATCAGCACCATCAGACCCGCTTTTTGATATTCGCCTGCGCTGCATGCAGCTGCATAGTCTTGAATAAGCAGATTGCTGTGAGGATACGCTCGTGCGATTTCAATAAGGCCCGGAAAATTTGGGCCTTGTAGTATGCGTTCATCCATAAACGCCTTGGCTGCAGCACGATTGACTTCTGATATTTCAAGCACAATGTCAAGCATTCTCGATCCATTGATGGATATATGCTGCACATTGAAGAGGAAATCCAGATAATCGTCAGCGGAAACGCCAATCCGCTTCAACCGTTGAAACAAGACAAGATGCTCGGGGCGGGCGCAGAGATAGTCAAATGCCTCCAGTGATTCATCCTCATGCGCTTGCTCCAGAAGCTCAGGGATATGATTGACGTGAGCATGCTTCTGTTTAAGCTTTTCGACCTCATTAACGACAAGCTCGACTAGTTCCGGCCGTGGCAGGGATTGGTCCCTTAATGCAAAAGCTACTTCCCGATATTCAGGATCCTTCAACTTTTTATATGCTGGCCCGAAAGAATTAAACCATGCGAGGAAGGGCTGTACCTTTTCCCCGTTATATCGCAGATTAAACGCAAGGAGATCCAATCCAAGCTTTTCACGTGCTATTCCTAAGCGGTCAAATTCGGTTAGCATGTCCTGGACGTATACGTGCGTGACATCTTGGCCATTCTCCACAAAGAGAGTCTCTAATAAGTCCAGAAAGGTTAATAAAAATGCTGAGCTCTCCCGTGAATGCCGTTCGTCCGTACAACCTTGTATATCATCCAACCTAATTTCAAGATCTACATAACCAGGGATTTCATAATCTTCATGTTCTGTCCCCGGAATCTGTGTACCTGCTTCAACCAGGGCAGCAACCATCATATCATTATCAACGGACTGTTGTGCAATCCTTTGGAGGAGAGTGTCTCTCAATGCCGCCTCATACGATTGGATCGAGGAGCCTAATTTATCCCGAGCAGCACGGATCTTCAAACGGTAATCGGGAGTAACACGCTCGAATAATTTTTTTAGGGGATACGTGCCGTGCCCGCTCGTTGACTCGCTGAAGAGATCATACAAATGCTCAATTTCAGAGTTCGTAATCCCAAAAATAATTTGCATTGCTCTTTTTGCGAGCTTCTCATCTTCGTCTTCCTCTAATAATTTTTGTATTTTCCTTGCGTCCTTCTGTTGTCGCCCCGCTGTTTTACGCCGCATATTATTATTGTTCAGTGACTACATTTAAACTTTTAGGTTATCAAAGAACGTGTCCACCAAAGAAAATCTTAAATATATGATAAGCCATCATCGTACAACTTATTGGGGCAATTCAACATGACCTTCATCGAACTCAACGCGTTTCTCGGAGTCTGCAAGCTTGCGTCCACAGGCGGGCAGGCGAAGCAGTTGATCAAATCAGGTGTAGTAACCGTAAACGGTGCAGCTGAAACGCGCAACAAACGAAAACTCGTTGCTGGAGATCACGTGCTGGTCAATCAGAAGACGTATGTCGTCAAAGCTGAACAGTGCAAAATGGAGAAATAATGCCTGGTTCTTCGAAACTCTTAAATACCCAGTATCTATGGGGGGTATTGGAGTGATGCCTGATGCCTGAAGAACTTATCTACAGAAGAACTTGCGGGGTGGATCTCTTGCAGGAGATGGCAGACTATTTCCCTACGGATCTCGGTCGTCCGGGCAGGATCGCGGG
>CAZHJH010000132.1:437-3440 GCA_964533475.1 uncultured Methanosarcinales archaeon | reverse complement strand
AAAACTCATTTCAATCGCTTGCGTGCCCGTGCGCCAGTTTGCCTTTGTTTCATCCCGGTCTCCTGTTCCGCAACTGACTAAGAGAATGCTCGCAAGCACGATGATCATGATCCATTTATGCATGGGTTACTGCTCCTGTTCTGTCTATTTAAAGTTTGCGCTAACGCGCCGCTCTAATTTCAATCTCGGTGCTGATCGTCTCTGTATATCCGTACTCTAACGTAATAATGAGGGGGGTCGTGAACGCCCCCTCGTCAAGGGGAATTCCTTGTTCATACGTGCAGCGGAAGAACGTGTCTCCCTGCCGCGCGAGGCTTACCGTTCCGGGCTGATCTCGTGCCGAATCGCAGCGCAGAGGGTACATATTGGAGAGCTTTGCCTGTTTAATGTGGATCACATCGAACGGCTCGTCCCGCTCATCAATATCGGCCGTGCAAAAATCTTCCACAATAGTCTTATCAAGAATCCTGCCCTGTCCGCTGTTTGTCACATGCACCGTAAACCTCGGGATCACGCTGCGCTCATCCGGGGAAGGAAGCATCTCAACTTCAACCCGCGAAATGACCACGGGCGCTCCCTGTCCTGACGAAGAAAGATCACGCACCGTGCAGGCTTTGTTGCTTCCCGCGAGGTTTTTATAATCTGTATCGACGCACACTTCACCCGTAAAAACCGTTTCATACGGATAGCATGCAGTCGCGCTTATCGTGCTCGTATGCGTTTCCTGCTGAGGGTCTAAGCCGCGTGCTTCCGCAAAAATAGTCTTAACGTCTTTCTGTCCCTCTCGGTTGTATAATGTTTTTCCCGTGAGCTCAACCTCGATTTCTGGATCGTCAATAATGAAGCGGTCTTTTTCAGACGAAATAATAATCACGCCATCACTAATCTCTGTTGCGCCTTGGTTCTCGATACGGAGTGCGATGGGCATGTCAGTTCCCTCATAGGCAAATTTTGGTGGCGCGTTGTCCATGAACTCAAAGACAAGGCCTTTCGTTCCGCGGTACGGGCTGTATGAACTCGTTCCGCCTCCCGCACTGCAACTCATCGCGAGGACGAGAATGCTCAGCATAATGAGGTTAAGTAGCCGCATTATTTTCACCACAGAAGTAGGAGTTCCATTGTGTATATGCACTATATGCTTCGTTAGCATATGTCTGTCCCGCTGCCCGTATAGCGTCAGCGTCTCCCGGCGGAGTGCTTCGGGCAACTTTTGCTGCGAGCTCGGGGTCTCCAAAGTAATATCCTTGGTTGTAGACGGAAAACACACATCGTATTTTGTCAGTGCTATCAGCCGCAATGCCGCAGGGCGCGTAATTGCTGTTTTCGTAACTCCCGCCTGCAAGCCCGTTCTTTATGGACCGCGCAGCACATTCCACCTGTCCATCATGGTTTGTGCTTGACTTTATTTTGCATCCTGCAATGCCATGCTCTCCTATGTTTGTACCCATGCTGCTCTCCTTTGTTAAAATAGCGGTGATAAGCGCGGGGCATATCTGTTGAGATTGTGCATGCCGTTCAACAATGCTCTTAATGCCAAGTGTTGGATTGGTGTAATATCCAAGATATGTTTGAGGAATATCGATCGGATATGACGTGTCTACGGGGATACTGCAGTCGCAGTTTGCGGTAATTGCTTCTCCTTCTCCTGCCTGTCCAGGAGGCCTATAAACGGTGAGTGGCTTTGTTGCTTCAAGAGTGTACTCATAGTTTGCGATCACCTTGAATGAAGCGGTTGCGAGTGGCGTATTTTCTAATATTGCTTCGCGGTCCTCCGCCTGTACGCGGCAATAGACACTTCTCCGCTCTCCGATGTCCGCATTAATTTCACGGTCCTCATCGCTTATGATCTTTTTCACGTCCCCTTCCTGCAAAATTTTGTAGAGCGTGTGAATTCTCGTGTCGCACCAGTTGTCAAGATTTGCGCGGTCAGGCAATGCAGCGTCATCACAGCCAATGAGCTCCACAGTATATCCGCCGCAGTGCGTCTCAAGCTCTTCAGTGTCATCTGGCTTGAGCGTAAATCCGGAGGGCATGATTATTATGACGCTTTTCACATCATTGAGCTTACCGTCCCAGTCGCTTTTGATCGTAAACCCGAGAGGATAATCCTGCTCATCCTCTGAGAGCCCTACAGGCGGGTTTCTGAAGTTGATCCCAATCTCCACAGGCCCAACGGTGTGGATTGTTTGTGGATTTGGATTTTGTATTCCAAACTGTTTGAATGGGTCGATATTATCCCGGCGCATCGTCCGCAGTAAATCTTCCTGCATGAAGTATGATTTTAAGTATGCCTGGGTTACGAATCCAAAGCGTGCTCCAAACACAATCCTGTAGCTTCCCCCACCGAGTGTTCCCTCCGGAAATGTGCACACAAGGAAATCATCCTCGTAACTGAATATCTCCATTTTTGTTGGTGTGATCTCTCCCGGGATTCTATTCTCAGACGTGTCTGCCTTATTCGAAGCCACAGCATAGCATGTAATAGGATCAATCATGATCGGGTCATCAAGTGTCTGCCCAGTGAGATGCGCCTCATATACGACATCATCCACCGTATAGAACTTGTCGGATAATCCCTGAACATTTTCGATATAGACCCCCAGCTTTTCCTTCGCTTTCCGGTCCACTTGGCCATTATAATATTCGTCTCCCACGGCGCGGGAGACGAGCCTATTCTGTTCCCGCTGATACGCGGTTATTGTTTGATTCTTCATCATCAGGACATTGGCCCAGGACTGCCTAAATATTTCGATAGCCTGCGCTTTCTGGCTCTCGTCAATCTGCTCCTGAAGGTTTTGCTGTGACCAGGCCCATGCCGCCATTGATGAGATATAAAAAAGTACGATGATAAACACCACCGCTTTTGTGAACCAGGACTTTTCGATATTTGAGGTATATACAACTACCAAAAGGAAGGGGATGGGAAGGTAGAATCTATTCGAGATCAAGGTTCCCGGAAAGTAAAAGTTAAGGATGGAGAACAAGAAAAAGTCACAGAGAAGT
>CAZHJH010000132.1:0-427 GCA_964533475.1 uncultured Methanosarcinales archaeon | reverse complement strand
GCATGGCTTATAGACCCATTAAACCAGTTCAATGAAATAAGCCTGCCGCAATCAATCCCCCGCTTGTGAGAATAATAACACTAAATCCAAGCATTAGGAGGAATGTACCAATGGCACGACCATTTACTTTACCCCCAAGTGCCCTTGAGACAGTATACCAAACGCCAATAACAATAAAGAGAGCATTAGTAATGATTTCATAAAGGAAAAGAGGAATGTTCGTTCGCGCGTGATCAAGGATCGTGAACCAGTCAAGCCCTCTGAACCCAAAGATCCAGTCAATAATTATTACGCCTATGCTAAGTACAATCCAAAATCCGGGAGTAATTGCTTCAGCCGCCTTCCCCGCAGCCATAGATCCAATGTTTGCACTGGCTCCGAGAAGAAATCCCGTTGTAGCTGTAGCAGCACCGCCGGCCCGGCTCAA
>CAZHJH010000131.1:0-3474 GCA_964533475.1 uncultured Methanosarcinales archaeon | reverse complement strand
AAGAACTTATTTCTTCCCATGAAACTCAGTATACCCGCATGATCCGCATGTTTCTCTGTTGTTATGCTTCGCGAGGAACATTCCAGGGCCGCATTTGGGGCACGTCTTGTTGAGTCGCTTGACTCCATCGCCGTCCTTTTGATAAAGCTGGGACTGGCTTCGTGCACGGCCTTTTTTCTTCGCTGCTTCTTTGGCTGCCATTATGCTTTACCTTGCTCAGCAGGCTTCAGCTCTGCTGCTGCTTTTTTGCCCTCGCGCGGTTTTAAAAATTTTTGTGCCGCTGCGTCCTCGTAGGCATATGCGAGGATGTTTGCTTTCCGCGACCCCTGAATCACGTCAATATGTTTCAAAACAATCGTATCCTCGGACGCGCCTGTTTTTTTTGCGATCTCCTTGATGATTGCATCACGGCTGGGGGTCATGCGTTCATACGTGATCTCAGCGTGAATTTCCGTCCGCTTCAGGAGCGGCTGCTCATTCTTTTTCGTGATGTTCAGGCTCATCGGCATTTAATGGCGTATTCGCCTTTTTGCGGCGCGTTGAGTTTTTGCGCGATCATGGATTTTTGAGTGTCGACAAAGAATATTCTTCCCTGCCACGACTGCGAGAACGTTGTGCCTTTGCAGATTGGACATTCATCTCCTTCGACAAAAATCTTGCAGTGTTTACAGGCTTTCTTTTTCATTTTTTAGCCTTCGGTTCAGCTTTTTGCTCAGACAGCCATTCAAGTTTTCCCAGGAAAGGCTGCCGCATCGTCAGTCCGATTTTCGGATTGCCTGCCTGTTTGAAGCTAATGGCGATAATGCGCGCCCTGCAATTATCGTTGACCTTGAGCACGCGCTTGGATTCCTTGCCGGCAAGCGTTTTATCTTTTGCGAAGCTCACGAAGTCATCCATCGTTTGCGAAATGTGAATCATGCCTTCCGTTGGCCCAATCGTGATAAATGCGCCAAAGTCGGCAATATCCTTGATCTTTCCAAGCACGACCTCTTGCAGTTCTGGCCTGAACGTGATAAGCTTGAATTTCGTGTCATAATACGCAGCGCCATCCCCCGGTATTACGACGCCATCGCCTATGTCGTCTACGGAGGCTACATCAATAGCGATTCCCACATCTTTGTCTACGTATCCCTCATACTTCTTTCTGATGCGCCTCGTGATTGCGTCTGCTACAGGCATGTCGAACATGTTCGGAGGCACACGAATGTGGTCTTTGATCTCTATCGTATAGAACATTTTAGCTGTGGAGATGGTTGAGGGTTTTTAAAGGTTATGGTCGCCTTCAATCGTGAGATACTTCTTCTGCCGTACGGTGATATACGGCCTTTTAAGCTTGATAAGCTTCTTAATAAGCTGGGCATCCACTGTTGCAATGATCGCATTTGAAAGATTGAGCAGGGAGTCATCCGCGTACTTGCCCCTTCCTTCAAGGGTTGAAATGGAAAGGTGGTGGAGTATGGCTAGGGCAAGTTGCGCCTCTTGTTTCGTTTTTCCCTTGCTCTGCGCGAGCTTCTCAAGCTCATGAACACACTGGTCCAGTGTTGCGAGCGTGTAATCAAACGTCCGTATGCGCTCGAGCTCTGCCGAAAGGTCAAAGCGAAACTGCACTGCCGCAAGCAGCAGATTGGTGTCCAGCACAATGAGGCGTTTCACTTAGGCTTCGCCTCTTTCTTCGGTTCCTGAGCCGGTGTGATAAAAAGGTGAATAAACTTGCTCGCAAGGGTTGCGAGAATAATGGAGTATATCATGAAAAGCAAGGAGAGACTCACGATAGGCTCAAATCCGGCTAACGCGAACGTGCTGAATGTGAGTACAAGCACGGCGACCGCAACACCCTTCTGGACGTTAAATGTCATAAACAGCCGCTCGCGCAGCGTAAAGCGTTCGTTGCGGACAATGATTGTAACCGCAACATACCTAATAACAAGGAATATGACGAACAGGATGAGTGAGCGCACAACAAATGCAGAGTCTATGGGCAGCCGTACGAGGAGCCCGGCAGAGATCATCACGAGGATCTCAAGGCCATTCGCAAAAAACGAGGAAATGTCGATGAGCAAACCTTTTTCCTTCACGTAAAAGTTGCCAAACAATACTCCCATAATCGCAACAGCGAGTACGCCATTGCCTCCTAAGTGCTCTGCGAGAGTATATGTCAGCAGCGCCGCAGTAATAAGCGCAAGGGGGCTCAGCGTTTCGGAATATGCTTTCTTCAGGACGTACAAAATAATACTGCCGACGACAACCCCTGCCCCCACTCCTGCAACAATCTGCTGAAGCAGCGGTCCGAGCTGGCTCACGACGGCGGAGCTCCACAAGCCATCTCCAAAATTTCTGTAGACATCAAGAATAATGAAGGGGATTAAGACTACGGGAGGATCATTCACGACGGACTCCACTTCAAGGAGTTCCAGGACGCGGTTCGTGCTCCCTTTGAACATGAACAAAACAACGGCGGTGTCTGTACCGCACATGAACGCCGCGAAGATCAGTGCAAAAAAGATCGTCGTGATTTCCGGAAAGACGAGCATTGTCGCGATGCTCAGGAACACGAGACAGAAGAGGGCAAACGTCATACTGAGTTTAAGCGCGATCATTCCGTACGCGCGAACGGCATGAATTTTAAGACCCGCCGAGGAGTCAAAAACGATCATGACCAACGCGAGGAGTGCGATGCTTGTGAGGAATAAGGGAGGGAATGTAACCACGGGCGCGCCAGCATATGTCATATTGCCAATGGCAACTCCAACGAGCAAAAGAAAGAGAACATTCGCAATCCTGAGACGCTGTGCAATTCCTGTTAGGACGATTCCCAGGAGCAGAAAGACGCCAATGTACGTTAGGATGAGCAGGGGGGTTTCCATAAGATAACGGGAGGCCGCAGTTTTATAAAGTTTTGCAAATGGAAATCCTTTTATAATGTGGCAGGATCATAGGAGGGATGGTATCCGCGCAGTCTGTGTGCAAAGAATCTCTGGCAAAGATCAAACCGACCAAGCAGGAAGAACGCGAAGTCTCCGTGTTCATCAACGAGTTTATCGGCAAAGTCAATCGCCAAATAAAGCATGGCAGAGCGATTCTGGGGGGGAGCGGTGCGAAAGGAACATGGCTGAAGAACGCGTATGACGCTGATATCTTTGTCCAGTATCCGTACACGCAGTTTAAACATAAAAGTGACCAGCTCTCGGATTTGCTAGCAAAAGATCTGAAGCCGCTCAAATCGGTCCGATTGCATGGCTCGCGGGATTATTTCCAGGTGAATGTGAAGGGATTCACGTTTGAGATTGTTCCGATTCTGAATATTAAAAAAGCTGAAGATGCTGTGAACATTACAGATGTGAGCCCGCTTCATGCGAAGTTCGTCTGCAAATATAAAAAATACGCAGATGATATTCGTCTCGCTAAGCAATTCTGCAAAGCATCGGGATGTTATGGCGCTGAAAGCTACATCGGGGGCTTTAGCGGGTATGCGCT
>CAZHJH010000130.1:0-3480 GCA_964533475.1 uncultured Methanosarcinales archaeon | reverse complement strand
TTCACGCCGTTGCGGATCATAATCCCGGCAATCAGTGCATCATTGTCCTTAATGAATACACCGTTTTTCTCTACGTTTGCCTGAATCTCTGCCGCTTCCACTCCAAACAGGTTTGAGCTGTATAAAACATGAACGCCATCCACGAACTCAAACATTTGCCTTAGACGCTCATGAAATTTTCGCATTGACCGGGCATCATAGATTCCATAAAAAAGCTCAAATATGGAAATATCCGTGATTGGGATCTCTTCTTTCCCATACTGTTCATATACTCCTAGCGCTCCAGGATCTCCCTTCATAAAATCGATGACGAAGCACGTGTCAGCGCAGATCATAGTCCTTCAAACATCTTTCTAATCTGTTCATGTCGTTTTTTTGAATCAGCGAGCCGTCTTTTTGCAAGTTTGCTGTATATACTGGTATCAAAATCTTTCCATGCCCCTGCAAGATGCAAGAGTGTTTCGTTGCCGCCTCGGGTTAAGCGTCGCACTACATCGCTAAAACTTTCGTCTTTTCGCTTTGCTCGTTTTAGCATCTCATACGCGTCATCCATGAGGTTAATCGTCTTTGTTCCCATACACATGTGTGTATGTGTATGTGTATTTATAGGTCTCGCTTCACTCATGCTTCTCTCGAAGGATTTTCGGGGATCTTTACTTCCTTCGGCTCACTGATTTTAATGTCGAGCTCAAACGCGCTCACTAATACCTCAAGGTCCGAGCGCACTTGTTCCGTGCATTCGATGTCAAAAAACCGCGTCTTCACGTATTTGAGTTCTTCCTCGCTCGCAAGCACTCTGCAGCCGTACATCTCAAACAGGATCTGCAGTCCCGGCTTGTATGCCTCGTTCGTGTATTCAAGGCGGAATGCCTTATTTTCTTCGTCCATAACGCGCACCTCCTATGGCGTTTACTAAAGTTTGCGCCTGAACAAGGCCTGCTCCGAAGACATCTTCTTTTCCGAGATGCTTCGCCGATTTTTTCATGGCCTGCTCAAAGCGCCCAGGATCATGCAATTGTAAGGAAACAGCGAGCGCTGCAACACCGCTGATGTGCGGCGTCGCCATAGACGTTCCAGTTAATTCCGTATATCCATGCCGTAAATACGTAGAATAAATGTTGACACCGGGAGCTGAGATGTCATTCGTATCCCAGACGTTGCTGAAACTGGGATGCTTATTATCGCGATCAACTGCGGCAACGGCAATCACCCCGGGATACGCCGCGGGATAACTCGGCCCAAATCCTTCATTTCCTGCAGCTGCTACGACAATGACGCCGTGGTCAAATGCAGCTTTACACACTTCCTCTTCAACGGTTGATTCCCTTGAACTACCAAGGCTCATGCTCACGACATTCATACCCTGGTCAATACACCATTCAATGCCTCGAATGACATTAATCTCAGAGCCATAGCCCTGCGCATTGAGAACACGGACTGCGTAGCACGTCGCTTCCGGAGCCACGCCTATCAATGAGTCGTTAACTTTTCCGGCGATCGTGCCACAGCAGTGCGTCCCGTGACCATTCTCATCCCTGGGATCATTGCCGCCATTCACAAAATCAATACCTTTCACAGTGCCAAAGCGGTCATGCAGCGCGGGATGCGTGTAATCAACACCCGTGTCTATAATCGCGACTTTCGCCCCTTTGCCCTTTGTCTTCTCATGCGCTTCCTCAACTCCAATATTATGGAGGTTCCAGAGCATGTCCTGGGTGAATTTCTTTGTGTAACGTACGGGTTTTTCGAGTACTGGTGCAAGCAGTTCAGGAATCCAGTATGTGTGGGCAAGGCGCGCCTCGCGGATGTATGGACTCTCATGCCGAAGCGCTTTCAGGACACGCTGAGACTCGTTCGGATCAACGGGAAGCGCGAGACAAAGCGCGTGCTTGTACGCGATGCACTTCGCGCCGAATATCGCGGCGAGCTTTTCAGCGAGGTCATATTGGCGCTCTTCGTCATGATCGCGCTGTCTTGCGAGCTGTATGATAATGTGCTTATGATCCTCATATGACCGTGAATGCACGAGGTCAAGCACTTTTCCTGAAATATGCGACGCGGTTCTCGCTATGACATTGATTAACGGACGCTTTTCTGATATTCCCTCAATATGCTTTCTGCGGCTGCGCAAAAACATGCGATAGTCGAGCATTTCCAACGGGCCATATCCGAGATTGAGATACGCTTCAAGCAATGCTCCTAATGAGGCCTTTGTTTTTTCATGCCCATAGCTCTCCTCATCAAAGTGGGAGAGTTTTGCGAGATGCCCACGCACAAGTTCTGCAGTTAGATTATTCAGAGCGCGTTTTTGCTTTCCCAGAATGCCTGCATAATGCGAAGGATTAACTGTAACATTTGTGTCTGTGGAAAAAAGCACTTTGCATTGATTTTCGGAGAGAATGCCCAGCTGCACATCATCTTCTCTGGCAATGTCCTCCAACTTTGGCGAATATCTGATTTCGCCTTTGCCTATCTTTCTCGCAGAAATCTCAAGAGAATCATGCGGATGATACGCTAAGAAGGCTACGGTTCCTGATGTGTGCTTCAAGGCCTTCTGAATTTTCTTAGGGACTGTGCACCGCGCGAGAACATCGCCAAGATCATCATCGCTGGCTTTGAGAATGCCTTTCTTTCCCTGAAATAAGCGTTGTCGTTTCCCCTGCGCCGCAACAATGTGCAGCCCGTTGAGAGCATAGTACGTTTCCATGCCCCATAATGGAAAACTGATCTTAAAGGGTGTTTAGGAAGAAAAGACGGAGAATTTACGCAGAATTCAAAGGAATTCCGACTTATCCGTTATTTTTTCAGTTTTGAAGTGGTATCTCAAAATATATTCATTTTTTCCAGAGCCAATACGCCGCGTTTTTGGCAAGAACCATGCCTTTTTCATCTGACTCAAAGATATCGCTGTAAAACCTGCGTGAATAACCCGCAAACCGCATGTTTTGTTTCACAGTTTCACCCGCGCGCGCGGAATAATTTTGCGCAGTGTTATATTCATGACTTCCCATGACTGCACCATCATATCCATGTGCCTGTGCATATGCCCCAATCCATTGCTCAACATACGCTGTCAGTTGCTGAAACGCTGATCTTCCGCCAACGATCCCGAATCGTGAAAGCTCAAGGCTATTGCACGCAAGAATCTTTTTAGAACCGGAAAGCGCGTCAAATGCTAACACAAGACCAACCCTGTGCCTTGTATCTCTGTACACGCCAAAGAGATGGATATGCGGATCGTGTAAATAGACGGGGACAAACAGGCCATTAGCCAGTTTAGATTTATCCTCTGGAACAAAAATGCAGCAGCCAGAATCATTCCCAAACGTAACGTCAAGAGGATTTTTTGGAAGCTCCATAACTGTGTACTTCTGCTGTTGCTTGCCCTTGACTTTTGAAGACACAGCGATGTCCGATATGTCTGGAATGCTCTCAAGCTGCGCGCGTATTTGCTCAGCAAGTTGTTTTGCCGCACGCTTG
>CAZHJH010000129.1:1712-3504 GCA_964533475.1 uncultured Methanosarcinales archaeon | reverse complement strand
GGACTCATCACTTAACAGTATAGGTATTGGAACAACAACTCCTACGTCTGGAGTTGAAGTGGATATTGCAAGTAACTTTGATGTTGCTATCGAGTCAGGATCACTCTGTGTCGGAACGGGAGGATGTACCGTGCCAAGTACTGCGGGCGCTATCTCAGCCGAATGGGGGATTGCGCTTGACGGGGATGGGACCCCTCCAGCGCCCACCAATTACTACCTCACAATTGGGGACGGAAGCTCCGGAAGTAGCGATCGTTTTGAAGTTGAAGATGGAACGATGTGCGTAGGTGCGACGGGGTGTACAGCCCCGACCACGGCGGGAAGGGCTTTGTTTGAGGGCTCCATCACTGCCGGAAACACTGGTGATGTTGCTTACAATCGCATGGGTACGGGAACTGCAGGCCACACTGATGCCGATGATGATGCGAATGATTTATACATAACGAACGCATTGGAGGTTGACGGCCCTGCATATTTCGATGGAGGTTACTCAGATATCGCCGAATCATTGCAAACAGAGGCGAGCAGGGAAAATGATTTCTGTGATGGCGATGTCGCCTGCCTAAAAAATGCAACAAATGACAATATTGATTATGGTGATATCGTCTGCATTAATCCGGAAAAACAGCATACTATTATGAAATGCACTGAGCCGAACTCGCAGTTGGCCGTGGGAATTGTTTCAAATACCACAAAGATTCGCATGGGTGAAGAGAATGGCTATCCTATCGCCCTCGCCGGAGTCGTCTATGCCAAGGTTACGAATGAAAATGGAGAGGTGCTCCCCGGTGACCTTCTTGTTTCAGCGTCAACCGCAGGATATGCGATGAAGAGTGACGATCCAATTGACGGAACGGTAATAGGCAAAGCGTTCGATTTCTGTGAGAATCCGGATTGCACAATCTTAATCTTCGTTGCATTAAGCTGATTCCTGCAAAAGACCAAAATCCTTTTATATTCATAGAGATTACTGTGAGGATAGTGGGAGGTTGAAACCATGATCGGATCATATATCGCGCGTTCCTTAAAGGCGATGGGACCTTTGGCTGTAGGAGTAGTCGGGGCTATAGCGCTTGCAATGCCGTATAAAGCGCCTGCTCAGTATGACATAAACACGGATCCGGACATAGATGGTTTAAGCGCTTCTCAGGAAGTGATTATTGGTACGAATCCCACTTTAGCTGACACTGATCTTGATCGCATTCCGGACGGCCTTGAGTACAGCTCTGCTTTTAACGCTCTTGATCCAAGCGTACCCAGTTTTAATAATACACGGTATGGGCTGTCACAGGTCCAGCCCGCATTCCCGCAGAACGATGGCTATAGCAGAATGTTCCCGATATTCGACCAGTCTGACTCTCAGGAGAGGGTCATTTACGTGCGTGCAAACCCCGATTTTACGGATCCCGTCCTCGCCTACGCAACACTGGGTCCTGTATCCAATGAAACCGTGATCACGAATGTAGGTGATTTAGGCCCGGTTTTTAACTTTCGACAGCATGGAGTAAGCATCGATAATCGAGAGGTCATTTTCAATCGGATGAATGGCACTGAAGGCTTGCTGTACCGTGCCATGCTAGATGGATCTGGAGTTAGCCAGATACCGTATTTTGATGGGACTCCTACCGTTGAAGGCCCAACCCTTATAGATTACAATGGAGTTCAGCAACTCATTGTCGGATACAATAACCATCTCAGCGCATTCCCTTATTTGGACGGAATCCTACAGGATGCGCAAAGAGTGGACATTGCAAATATGGCAGGAGGCCAGGCTGGTTTTGAGAACTATGCG
>CAZHJH010000129.1:0-1681 GCA_964533475.1 uncultured Methanosarcinales archaeon | reverse complement strand
TTCTCTCGGGAGCGTCTCCGGAAATAACGGCACTCGGGTCAAGATGTCAAAGGGTGGGGGGTAATATATCCTCACGAGAAGTGAGCGTGGGAGTTACAAGAAACGGATTTGGCGTGTGGTGTTATGACGCGAATAATTCTGATTGGAGTCCGACTACCCATAATTTTGCCTCTGCTGATTACGAATTGAAAGTCGGCTCTTTTGACTCTTCAGAAATACCGGTCACATTTATCCCATTCGTGGGTGATCAGTATTCAGGAGATCTCGACAGGCCGGGAACAAGAGCCCTTTTTGCGTCTAATTTCCTGCCTCAGAATATTGACAAAAGCAACCGTGGTGAGTTCATGATTGCTATTGCTTCACTGACTACTTTCTCGCCTTTCACAGGGAGTGGAGCGATTACAGGATCATACGAAATCGTGGATCCCTCTGGAGTGCGACTCCGCTTGCCGGACGGACAGGTTGTCAATTTCCCGGGGGCGAGTCCCGAGCATACTATAACGATTGAATCGCTTCTCGATCCCGTAGCCGATGCAAGTAATTACCCGAATAACAGCCTATTCCTTTTGCGAGATTTCGGACCGGATAATACTCAATTCCCGCCGGGAACCGCTGCAGCATCAGCATTACTGGGTGCGCCCACACAGGCTGAACTCGTGATGGAGTATCGGGAGCGCGATGTGCAAAATCGTGACGAGGACTCACTGCAAATTTCAATATACGATCCGATGACCGGAGATGCGATTCCAATACCCACGACCACTGATCCGGCGAATAATACCCTTACCGCTGAGATCGTTGATTTCACAGTCTATGGGGTAATGGGTGAGGAAATTATCCCCACGCCAGTGGAAGATTGGGAGATTTACAGGTGAAGAGTAAGTGAGATATAGTTTTGTTCTCTTTATACTTGTTTTTATTATCGTGCTCATCGTCATCGAACTCAAAATCGCCTCCCCTCAAGTTCCAGAAACCGTCTTCTTCATCTTGCTTGATGACAAGGGAAATCCAGTAGAGGGAGCCACATGCAAGGCATCCATGGAGCAAAATGGGATTACGTGGGAAAAACCGTTTGAAAACCCTACGGTTACAGACGTCATAGACCCCTATACCTATAACATCCCGGTTGATAAAGGGTTATATGTGCTTACAACGGGCTTAAAACATTCTCGGACGTTCTCTATCAAGATTGTGTGTATTAATCCCGAAAACCAGGGGGTTGCGAGCAAGGTTATCGATCAGGATCATATACCCTGTGATCTGAGGGAAGATGGAAAACTCCTCATTTGTTAGAATTCATGCCGCGCAGTATCGCTTCATGCATATTCCTCCTGCTCTTTGTCGGGAACAGCTCGAGTGATTGATTGATTTCTTTAAGCGCCACTTCAAAGTTTCCTTGCTGTGCGTGAACACGAGCAAGCAGTTCATACGAGCGCGCCGTTGGAGCATAAATTTCAGCGTACGTGTGGAGTGTTCTGAGCGCATCTTCTGTCTTGTTCGATCTGATCTCATAGACCGCTTTCCATAACAGCGCCTCCCGTCCATACATCGTCATATTCCATTGCAGTGCAAGATCTTGCAGCTTCTTCTCACGCCCTGACGTGTTCCGTATAGTCTTGCGTAACGAATACATGTACTCCCTTCCTTCATACGAATACAGGTATACGCGTTGTTCATACAG
>CAZHJH010000128.1:0-3533 GCA_964533475.1 uncultured Methanosarcinales archaeon | reverse complement strand
CATTCCTATTCACAAGGCGCTTCTCCTGTTCGGGGATGCGACAGGGAATAAGATTATCAAGCGCGCGCTCGCCACGGTCATTGAGGCGGAAACCTCCGGCGGCAATATTGAAGACGTGCTAGACTCTATTACCCACAGCCTTGTTGAGATCAAGAAGATCAAAGAAAAAAGGAGAGCAGCGGTGCACTCCCAGATTGTGCAAAATTACATTATCTTCTTCATCTTTATCGGGGTCATCGTGACGATCCAGAACATGCTTATTCCGTACGTCCTTGATCTTCAGGGAGCGCAATTTGGATCTTCGGATATCCTCGCACCTATGGAGTCAACGATCGTGCAGAGCGTGGCAATTGACATGAGCTCGCTCGGAGCATTTGTGTTCTCGCTCGGGGCATGGTTCATAAGCCTCAACGGAATCTTTCTTATGCTGGCGGTCGTGCAGGGATTCTTTGCAGGACTTGTCATAGGAAAGCTCTCTGAAGGCAACCTCAAATATGGCGTCAAGCACAGCCTCATTTTAGTAACTGCAACGCTCATCATCATGTCCTTAGCCCAAGGATTCATCCCCACACTGTCATGAACTACGTCATTCCCCGGACGCTGGAGAGGGTATTTCTCGCGTTTCTCATACTCCTCAACCTCCTCGACCTCTTTGGATACCTGAGCCCCACATGGGATTTCGTCCAGAAGATTATCTCCGTAGGGCTTTTGCTGTATTTCATGTATAAGATAGACTTCATGCGGATCATGTTTGGGGCGCCGCGCCATTTCCTTGTTGACGGCGTCATCGTGGTTGCGTACTTTTCATTTCTCTTCAAGGCGTTTGTCAAATTCATGAGCGTATATACGGATCCGGAGAGCGCGATGTACGCGTTTGCGACATCTGTGACAGATGCTGCGCCGTTTCTTGAAACTGCCGCCTTTTATGTTGGAGGGATTCTCCTGCTCCTGCTCAGCGCATATCTTGCGTACACGCTGCGCATACGACGGCCTTCCTTCATGGCAATCATTCATGAAGATGGATCTCCACCGCGGACTCCCGGCGCGTTTTTAGTGCGCTACTTCTCCGTGTTTTTTGTTCTCATTGCGTTTTTCCTCTTCGTATTCAACCTCATGGTTGACTGGCTGAGCGTCGCGCTTGACGCCCCCATCCTCATGACGGGCATCGTGTTTTATGTTTACCTTATTGTGTTCAGAAAGGAGCATTTCAAGCCGGACTCGCTTTTGCACAAAATAGGCGATTTCGGCAGCGGCTTCTATAACCAGTTTGTGTCACTCTTTCATTCCCGCAAGACGATTCCCCTTGCATTTTCAGGGCTCCTGATCCTTCATCTTATCACGGACCTCAGCATTTTCATGATTCCCGCGCTGTTTGGCTTTAAAAACGAAGTGTATTACCAGTTTCTGACAGAGCAGTCGCATCAGCCGCTTCAAGTGCTCTTCGTTCAGGAGGCAGTGCGCATGCCCGGGATTCAGGTTCTTGGGCTTTCTTACGTATATGCACTGAATGTAATCTCGATTATCTTTTTCCTTGCGCTCCCGGCATACATGTGGTATAAGATCTACAATCGGAAGAGGGTGAGAATTCCTCATATCTTCGTTGGCCTGTTTTTCGCGTCTGTTGTTGTGTTCCTGCTTGCTCCCGTATTCACGATCAAGCCATTGCTCACGCATGGTCTCGTGGGTGTTGACTTTATAACACACACCGTGCAGGAAAAGCTGCCACTCCCGTCCGTTTTTTTCGCTTCACTGCTCGCTGGCGTTGCAGGCTGGTACGCGACAAGGTTCAGGCGCTACACGATCATCGCCACGATGCTCATAGCGCACGCCTTTTTTGGTTTGTATGTGTATTATTTTTTCAGAACGACGATGGCGTACTACCTGGACACATTCCAATTCCTTGTCCGGTTCCAGAATGAGTACTTTATATCCGTCTTCATATTTATCTTCATGGCGAAGACAATCCTCTTTTACGTGGGAAGCTTTCTCATGTTTTTATACGCGACGAGGAGAGAATTTGGCTATGTTAAGTAGATTGTCTTTTTTCCAGCCACTCTCCTAACTGTCTCACGGGCGTGGAATGGGCGCGCCTTAAACCGCGCCAAGCGGCATACTCCTCTAGTGTCATTTCCGCGAGGGTTTTTGTGGCGCCTTCCGGGATGAAAACCAGGGCAAGCTTAGACCATAATCCCTCACGCATGGCTCCTTTGTTAACATCAGCAAGTGATCCGGGAACCACATCATAAAAACATACGGGCTCTGATCGCGTGCTGTCCATGTATGCAAGCGATTCCCGAAACTCGCACGCTCTCGGCTGTCCTGCCATGAGCCTCAATATTCCCTCGATCCCAATCGTTTCCAGCGTAAAATTTACAAAGGTTTTTGGGAAGCCGCCAAGTGCATGGATGTAAAAACCTGAATCGTTCGCAACAACCGGACCTGGAGATTGAGAGAGAGCCGACAATACTTTATACCTGCTGATCTCTCCCACATCTGGCAGCCTCGGCTCGGGGATATCCAGCGCAAGCTGAATTACCTCTACATCGTACGGAGCGAGGTCGCGCCGCATCGAAGCGAGCTTTCCCTGGTTGGTGGTGGCGTAGTAGAGGGGCACACGGAAACTTCTTAGCTTATACTATTTAATATTAACTATGGTTGAATATAGAGAAGTGCCCCTCTCAGCAAGAAAAGTCACGAAGCAACCGCGATGAGCATCCCCAAGACATATCCAAACGGAACATCTTATTTTTTCAATCCTAAATCAAGCCTACTTACATGAACTCCATGAAGGGCGAATGGACTCTGGCTTGCTCAGCAATGTGCCGTCTAAGGAGAATTTCAATTGAAAGCCGTACTGATTACAACCGGCACCTTTGAACCAATTTACAATATATCCTGGCCCTTCCATCTTTTCGCGAATTTCTGACGTGAATGCCTCATCACCGCTACCTCCAATAGGGGATACCCTCTGGGCGTTTGCGTTCCATTCCTGATCAGCCATGGGACTACTATCATTAAGCAAAATATTTGCCACGCTCTGTACTGAAAGAGAATATTCAATAGCTTCATCCGGAGTATCCAGGGGAAGCTCAACTTGTTCATAATTAGCGATTTTATCATCAGAATAAGAAGTTAAGGTAAGATCACACGCGGAGAGTATTAGGATTCCTAACAAAAATATCTTTTTGCTCATATGACAGCAGTGTACGCTGAAGATATAAACCTTGCGATGGCTTTAAACGAGTTTGAGGCTAATAAAAATTTTAATAATATCCCGGAGAGATTCCCGCGGGGGGGTAGCCCGCTGACATCTGAGGCAGCGACAAAGCGCACTTTGTCTGGGTTTGATCAAATATCAATCGTTTCGCACTTCGTCCTCAAGCCCTGCGGGATGATGATCATTTATCAGAAAAATGTCGTGGGGTCTGACCGCAGTCAGTACCCCACTGGAATAAACGATTAACCCGTTTGCGGGTTATGGGGCTGGGGAGATTCGAACTCCCGACCTCGTGGTCCCGAACCACGCATCATAC
>CAZHJH010000127.1:267-3547 GCA_964533475.1 uncultured Methanosarcinales archaeon | reverse complement strand
TCTGTAGGAAGACTCGCGGAGAAAAAAGGCTTAACCTATCTCATGAAAGCGATGCCTCTTGTTTTGAAACAGTATCCCAAAGCCAAATTACTCATCATCGGCGATGGGCCGGAGAAAGAGAGACTTATTAAAGAAACAAAAGAGTTAGGCGTAGATAGGTCCGTAGCATTCATTGGCAAAATGCCAAACAAGGAGCTTCCAAAATATTACGCGAGCGCAGATATCTTCATCGGACCTTCCATCGTAACAAAAAGCGGAGATACAGAAGGACTTGGAGTCGTGTTTTTGGAGGCACTCGCGTCAGGATGCGCGGTCATTGGCAGTAATGTCGGCGGAATACCCGACATTATCAAGGGCGGGGAAACAGGAATGCTTGTTCCCGAGCAGAATCCGGAAGCGCTCGCGAAGGCGATTGTGCTTCTGTTAAAGGATGACGCACTCCGCGCAAAAACGATTGCAAAAGGACAGAAGCATATTGTAGCAGAATACGACTGGGAAAAAATCGCAAAGCGGTTCTCGGATATGATTGAGGAGTTAACATGAGCTATCGCCAGTATGAAGCATGGGGAAGGAAGAAGCTGATCCTTGATGCCGTAGAGCCAACGCATTATGTGCGGAACAAACTCGTTATGAGGCATATTAAGCGTCTCAAGCAAATGGGGGCTCATCATGTTCTTGAGATTGGATGCGGGGTAGGACATCTTTCTAAAAAAATGGGACTCATGGGGATGCATGTGGATGCGTTTGACCTTGATAAAAACGCGATAGAGCTGGCGAAAGAAGTCAATAATGACTCCAATGTGACATTTCGGTCGCAGAATCTCCTCAAATACAAGCCCATAAAAAAGTATGATATGATTTTGATGATAGAAGTACTGGAGCATATCGAGCAGGATCAAATTGCATTGGAGAAAGTCTACACGATGCTTAAAGCCGGGGGGAGCTTACTCCTCACGGTTCCCGCTTTTGAGGCCTACCGAACAGACTTTGACCATTGGAGCGGGCATATCAGGCGGTACACGAAGGAAGACTTGCAGCAAAAACTGGAAACTGCGGGATTTCAGGTTCAGCACGCACGCTATTTTGGCTATCCCCTGCTCAAATTCTATTATTTTAATGGCTATTTACGCATGGCGCGCAAGAAAGAAAAGCTGCAGTCAGGAACATTGCCCTGGTGGATATCAATCTTACGGGTTTTGAACAAGATTTTCCTGCTTGACTTGCTGTTTAATAGCAAGAAAGGGATTAATTTGATAGTTTTGGCTACCAAGAAATAATCAATGTAGATACTGTTGGGCCATATAGACTATTCCTTTTGTCTCTTCCAGAATGCGATGACCGTTAACGGACTCAAGCTGCAGGAATGCTGCCAGCGTATCTTGATCCAAAGGAAGCCCTATTAGCTCACTATGCTCCCAAGCATCATTGGGCAGTATCGGCTTCTGCACGCTTGGCGGCAACGTTGGAATATGATCCCCGCGCGCAATGGCGTCATTCCATTCCCTAATCGTTTCGTGTGATTCTCTTCTGGCAGATCCGATATCCATTCCATACGCTTCGAGGCCTTGCATAATAGGAACTTGCACACTATATGCAAAGCGATGCGCATCGCGCAACGACTCAAATGTCAATTGCGTTCGCAGGGCAAACGTAAATCCATCGCCGTATGCTATAGCACCATCATGGATAATACCAATCAGGGTTGGCGTGTACATTTCTGGGTTTAAACCAATCTCATCTCTGGTTTCGCTTCTAACAGTATCCATGATGATCTCCTGATCCCGTCCTGGTTTCTTATACTCAATACCTCCCGCGGGAGCAACCATAATTTCGCCAGCCCCTTCTGATTGATGTGTTCTCACTCCGAGAACAGTTTGATTATCACCAGTTATAACCATTGAGTCAACGAATGTCGGTGAAATACCCCGCAAGGGACGTGGAACCTTGATCCCCTTCTCCTCAAGGATTCCTTTATGCTGCACCCTCCACCACTGCTCGTGTGTTGGGAAAAGCGTGTGCATATGAGCATACACCCGATCTCCTTGCATCGCGTAGGAATCTAAAGATACACCTGGCAATCCAAAAAAGTGTCCATGCCCCTCCTGAAAGAGCGCACGAATATCCGCGTCTGGGAGACCAATCTCTTCTACAAGCCGTTGCATTCCAAATTCAAAAAGCGCATCTCGATATTTTCCAATCTCAAACTCTTCAAATGGACGATCACAGGCTTGCATAAACTGACGAAGATTTTCAGTATCTAAGGACACGGCTAATCCATCGATTGGCAAGCCTCCCCGAAACACTTCCTTAACACCAAATGGAAACATCATTTAACCCCGTTTGAGTAAGGTGCTGGCTCTTTTATAAATCCTATGATTGGCAGTCGCGGACTCCGGATAATATTTAAATATGGCAGAGCGGAATCTCCACATATGACAACCAAACGCTTCGAAAAGGCATATTTTGAAGGTGGCGAAGGAACCGTTTATAAGGATTACGCAAATGATCCATGGGTAAGGACAAACTATGAAATCATATACACGCTCATCAAACGATTTAACAAGCATGGAACGCTGCTAGAAATTGGATTCGGCTATGGTTTCTTCCTCGCGATGGCAGAGCGCGAATTCTCGACGTATGGAATAGAGATCAGCCAGTATGGGTGTCGAAAAGCAAAGAAGCTCCTCAAAAAAACCAGGATATATAATGGAGAGGCGACCCGCCTTATGGACACGCTTCCCCTCTTTGACGTAATCCTGGGCCATAATGTATTCCCCAATATGGATCATCCTGAAAAGTGCATACGGAAATGCTATGCGCATCTTAAGGATGAGGGGATTTTCGTTATGCGTGTGCCTAATATGAGCAGCATCAGGAGCAGACTCTCAAAGAACAGATTCTATGCTTTCAAGGATCACACGAACACGGCGTTGTATACGAAAGCACAATGGAAAAAAATGCTTGAGAATATTGGATTTGAGTGCAGGGTCTATACGTATGTGCCTTCAGGCTTTCTCAAGCGGGTACTGCGGCATACGCCCTTCGCCGTCATGCCGAGCATATTCCATCACCTCAACCTCACGCAAACGATAGTCTTCGTGTGCAAGAAAAGACTCAAAAACACATAATTTTTTAAGACCGCGCCCCTTTCCAAAATTTCATGAGGGCCTATAAAGAGTGGGGCGCACTGAAACTGAGGATTGACGCGCTTGAACCTACGCATTACATCCGAAATCATCTGGTGCTTAAGACTATTCAACCCCTCGCCTCGGCGGGATCG
>CAZHJH010000127.1:0-251 GCA_964533475.1 uncultured Methanosarcinales archaeon | reverse complement strand
TGCCGATGTGCGCTGCGAATCAGGCTATCTCGCTCATGCGCTCGCACAACTTGGCTACACACTCACGGCAGTGGATGTGAGCAATGAGGCTATTGCTCTCGCACAACAATCCTATACTCACCCCCGACTCCGTTTTTCTCAGGGAGATGCCCGATCACTCAGCGGAACATACGATATCATTCTAGCAATCGAATCCCTGAACCGCGTAAATAACGATGTGGAATATCTCAAACAGTGCGGAAAAAAACTGG
>CAZHJH010000126.1:2559-3633 GCA_964533475.1 uncultured Methanosarcinales archaeon | reverse complement strand
TCTAGACATATCACTTCTTCGCATACTTCCACATGAACAAAAACTGGTTCTTGTAGCTTAGGGCGTTTTCCTTGTTTTCAATTACGATTGCCACGGGAGGTTTCGCCGTCCATATGAAAAGAACGACAGTATCGTTGTAGATGATCGTGTCTGTAACGCTCTGAAATTCCTTTGGATGAAAGCGCGCTTCGCCAAAGTATTCTTTTACGAGACTGCTCCTCCTCTGCTCCTCCGTAAATATGACCATTGACTTAATGTTCGATTTTCGTTTTCTGCGTTGCCAGAGTTCCCAGTATGGACCCATGACTTCACGAAATAATCCTGAAACACCAAAATCGTAGTAGCTTCCCCGAGGAGTAAGATCTTCAAGAATCCGATCCATGACCGTGCGGATTCCTTTCACTCCCGTATACACAGTAACACGTTGTTTTTCTTTTGAGGCATTATTCTTTGCCTTGAGCATAGGCATGATTCCAGAAAGTTTGTCTTCTTTTGATTTTAAAAGATCAAGCAAATGCTCGGGTGGCGCAGCCTCAAAGTATTGTTTTTTGCCTTTAATGACGGAGCTCACGAGGCCTTTCTCTTCAAGACGCTGCAGGATCTGATACACTGTACCGCGATGCAATTTTGTTTTCTTGATCACAGGGCCTGTAAGCGTACTTCCTGTCTCAAGCAGCGCAAGATAGATTGCAGCTTCCGCTGGCGTAAATCCAAGCTCTTCGAGGACTTCGCGCTCTGACATTCTGCTTCTTAAAGACGGGTGCTTTATAAACATTGTGTTTTGTTGTCTTATATAAGATGACAATAGTTCAAATACGTTGCGGTTACCACTGGTTTATTACGAAAATGAAACCTACACTCGAAACTATCGCAGCTGAATTGAACGGGCATTCTGTGCAAGAGTTCTTCGGATATGTGCGTGAAAGGCATCTTCATTCAGATTATGTACTTGATGAGACGCTAGAATCTGTAATGAATGCTATTGCACATCAGATCAAGCTCGCTCCAGAGCAAGTGTGGGCGTCTTCACGGTTTCAGCTTCAATTCAGAGCTACAACACCTGAACATATGCTT